>NZ_KV811121.1:115565-121121 GCF_001813005.1 Streptococcus sp. HMSC062H02 | reverse complement strand
ATGTCCACACCGTCCGCATAGTAGTTGCCATCACAATTGACGAGGTATGGGGAATTTACACAAATAGATTCCTAGTAATCACTAAAAAAGGAAACTCTGGAAATGAATAGTCCTCACGAAGTATAGAACTAAAAGAAAAAAGGGGAGTGTAAAATTGGTAACTTAAGTTTTACAAAGAAAAGAAGACAAGAATAAAGCTATCAAAGTGAAAAAATAATCATTTTTTCTTCATTTTACTTTTCTAGTTTCCTCTATTCACCTGTCACCTGCGCTTCAAATCTAATGTCTCTGTCTGAAATATTCGTTATTTTTATTTGTTTTGCGTTTGGAATCTCAAATTCCCAAGATTCTTTAGATTGAAGAACTACACCTTTTTCTGATAAATATATACTATTATTTGTATCGTTTTCTTTTATTTTTGTTGGGATATTACTTGACGATGAGTAGATTTCGCTAATTTCTTGCTTCAAAACATCATAGTTAGTCCCTAAAAGGTTTCCTTCTCCCTTCTGCCACCATGAGGTTTTCCCAGATAATTCTAATTTCCCACCAGAAATCTTAGATAGATATAATTTTGGAGTAAATTCCTTTTGTTTTGAGGTCGGAACTTTTAAAACTATGGAATCCCCTGGTTTCAAGGTATAACTCGCATTTTTGAAATACAAAAAAATATAATAGGAAAACACAATCGCTACAATAGCAACTATTCCAGAACATCCTAGATTCCATTTATTAAATTGTTTTCTTTTATTTTTCACGCGTACTTCTCCCCATTCTTCGTCAGAAACTCAGATTGAGACATATCACTAATCTGCTCCAAGATCCTCTCTCCAAATATCCTTGTCGGTCACATCAACCCAATTTTTGGGGCTAAAGCGACTAGAGTAGATGGAGGTCCAGTTTACCGATCCACCACTTGAGCTTCAAAGTGTGCCGGTTTGTCGTCTACATTGGTGATGGTGATCGTGTAGGGAGTTTCTTCCGTCACCCCAAATACTTCCTTTATCTCCCCTTGAACCACTATACCATCACTTTCTAAATAGATACTTTTACTCTTATCATTTGGTAAGTCTTTGCGCTCGGTTTTGTCTTTTAAAAAAATTAGCTCCGTTATTGTTTGCTTTTCAACATTATAGACTATATTACTGTCTTTCATTCCCCAACCTTTTCGACCGGACAATTTTAACTTCGCATCATCTAATTTTTTAAAATGTAGTTCCGAATTATACTCCAGCTGCTCTGTTTTAGAAAAAACTTTCAATTCAACACTTTGACCTGGTTGCAGAGTGTACTTACCAGCATTTAAAACCACACAAATAAAAACTGCCGCAAACGAACCATACAACAATCCGATGATCATTCTTGAGAGACTGCTTTTAAAGTGCCGTAAAAGTAGAAATAAAGACACAATAAATAACACGGGTGTTAGCATTTTAGTTTTCCTCTCTCATCACTATTAAAATCCAGAAGAACTGTGGCCCTCAATCCCTCCTTAAAAGAGAGTATATTTTCCAACCCAAAAGAAAGCAGACCAAAGCTATCGAATAGTAGAAAATTTTCTGAAGCAAATGATTTAAAACTATCTTTCTCATCTGATTCACAACTGTATATAACTGATTCATCGCATTGTCCGAGCGTTGTTCCCAAACGGTCACTGAAGAACCTGTGTTACTTTCAATCACAGCTTGATTTTCACTTGCTAATTTCAAATATCTCCCAGCATGATACAACCGCTTTTCCCCATTTAACCAACTAATTTCAACACTCTTGTCTCCTTGTAATCGATTATTGTAACTGATGGATACCGCTTGATTCTCAGAAGAAATCTTACTTTCAATTTGATTATAGTCATCCACCACATAGATAAGGCCGATGTTCTTTCCATTTTCTTTTGAGGGCACTAGATGAATATGCTTATCAAGAGCATGCCAATCCTGATCATTTTTATCTTGAATCAATTGAACCATACTACTATTCACATCCATCTTAGAAAATGAATAATATTGATAGATTGGATTAATGATGAACAATACCATATAAAAAAGGAAAAATAGGAAAAATAGGATAGACTTACTTTTATTTCTCATTTACTGCTCCAAAGTAACTTTTTTTACAAAATATTCTTAAGAACTCTGTCATGGCAACCTGCCTTTATAAAACTATTACCTCGTCGTTCCGTTTGTTATTCTGTTCTCCATATATCCTTAACTGTCACTTCTCCCCAATTATCTAGGCTAAAACGACTGGCATATATGGAAGTCCAGTCTGCCAAGACTTTGTGACGGAGTATTTCATCTGCTTCCCTGCGAATCTCATCGGCAGTCTTTCCATGCTCCGTTAGAAAGGCTTCTACTTGAGACTGATGATAATATCTCACGCTTTTCTCATCGTGATACCACATAAATCGTTCTAATTGCTGATTGTTTACATCGTACAGGTAATCTACATTTATGGTTGTCTCTGTATCTGGCAGTCTCAAACGCATCTCTATCCCAACTTTCGTCATCTCCTGAAATCCAAAATAAAAATAATAACCTAGAGATTGAATAGTATTTGGTAAATCTACACTTTTATAATCAATAGAATGAATAGAAATTTCTTGAGAATCGTTGTCCACAAATTTTAAACTTTTTAACTTATAAAAAGCTCGACCTTTCCATAGAAACGTATAATTGTGATAATCACTTTCTTCGTAGTATATTTCATCAAAAATATTGTGAACTCTCTGATATTTATAGTACTGAAAACCAGAGAAAGATAATAATAGAACTATTAGCAACGAAAAAATTGCAAATTTCCTCTTCTTCATCTAATCACCTCATCTCTGTCAACTCTTGATTACCTGTTTCAATATTTCGAATGAAATTATCAATACTTGGGTAATTTTTTTGTAGCTTATCTACGGTATCTTTTTCTAGTAAAATCCCTCAACACACCCCGTTGTTCATACGACATTGTGTTAAGAAAGAAGTTACTTTCTCTGGTAAACTATCCATACAAAGTCTGATACATCTTTTTCATGAAAGCCTCAAGCTCTTTTTGAACAATCTTTAATAGGCGCTCTTCTTCAGCTTGGGGGATAGTCACTCTCTCATTTTTATTTTTTTCATTTGTTTGAAAATAGGCGCTAGAAACTATATCCAAGTTCTTATCCAATTCATATAGTACACTAGTTATTTTACCATCTATCTCTATTTCAAAATAAGCAGTAACCCCCCGTCCACGATACGATATTTTCAAATCGATGTCTCCTTTTATTTCTATGGAGTCAATTCCTCCATCCAAGCGAATAGCTCCATCGGGAGGAATGACATAGCCCGCTTTACGGATGTCAGGCGCATATTTCCCTGATGCCATCAAACGTTGTAAGACGGCTATATTGTCCCTCTCTTCAAAGGAGGTTTTTAATTGCATATGTTCTTGATGGTTTTGATACTGAAAGTAAAGATTCAAACCAGTAGCTAAGGCAATTACAGAACCAATCACGATTAGCATTTTTTTAAGTCCCGACATTTTTTCACCCCCTCTGTCTAAGTTATCATAGAAGTGTTGTTCATACGACATTGTGTTAAGAAAGAAGCTACTTTCTCTGGTAAACTATCCATACAAAGTCTGATACATCTTTTTCATGAAGCCATCAATCTCGCTTTGAACAATCTTTAATAGGCGCTCTTCTTCGGATTGAGAGATGTTCACACTCTCTTTTATATTTTTTTCATTTATTTGAAAATAGGCGCTAGAAACTAAATCAAAGTTCTTATCCAATTCATAGAGTACACTAGTTATTTTACCATCTATCTCTATTCTAAAATAAGCAGTAACCCCATTCCGTCCCGGATTTGAGATATCCAAATCGATGTCTCCTTTTATCTCTATGGAGTCAATTCCTCCATCCAAGCGAATAGCTCCATCAGGAGGAACGACATAGCCCGCTTTACGGATGTCAGACGCATATTTTTCTGACGCCATTAAACGTTGTAAGACGGCTATATTGTCCCTCTCTTCAAAGGAGGTTTTTAATTGCATATGTTCTTGATGGTTTTGATACTGAAAGTAAAGATTCAAACCAGTAGCTAAGGCAATTACAGAACCAATCACGATTAGCATTTTTTTAAGTCCCGACATTTTTTCACCCCCTCTGTCTAAGTTATCATAGAAGTCTTGTTCATACAGCATTGCGTTGAGCAAGAAGCTTCTTTCTCTGGTAAACTATCCATACAAGGTTTGATATATCTTTTTCATGAAGTCATCAATCTCGCTTTGAACACTTCTCAACAAGTAATCTTCTTCGGCTTGTGAGATAGAAACAATCTCTCTTTTCCCGTTACCATTTTGCTGAGAATAGCTGGAATCAATTAAATTCAGATTTTTATCTAAAATAAAAGTTATATGTGTTTGTTTTTCATTAACCTGTGTGATGAAAAATAACTGAAAATCCTTAGCATCCTTTTTGGGAGGGCTAATTTTCAAATGTAACTCTCCTTCTATTTCTAATGGATAAATAACTCCATCCAATCGAATAGCTCCGTCAGAAGGAATAGTATATCCTGCCTTGCGGATGTCAGACACATATTTTTCTGATGACGTCAAACGATGAAGAACTTCAATTCTTTCATTTTTCTCAAAGGATTCTTTTAAAGCACTAGATTGTTGGAAATGATTGTAAGTAAAATATAAAGGAATCGCTAATAGGAACAAGGACAATACAATCAACCACTTAAACTGTTTTACTTTATCTAACATTCGCCTTTCCTCTATCAACACTCTCTTTCAAATAAGTGGGATTATAAATTCTCACTCACCTTCCTCATCATCATAAACTGGCTCGCCATGGATTTTGATGTATTCTTCATTTCTACGGTCATCTTCTTCCCAAACTGGGTCTCTCACATCATCCATAAATGAAATTTCTTCTAAGCTCATCTCATTTGCTTCATCAAAAGTCAGAGATAAGATATCTTGGTGCTTTTCCTTGAATTCCTCGACTGTTAGCCATGTTTTCTTATCATCTTCACTAATTTTCCCATCAATCGCAGTCGCAATTTCAAGTGCCATAATATACATAGCTCGTTTATCAACAGTGAGAAGGTCAAGGTGCTTAGAAGCAATTCTTAAACATTCACCTTTCTCACGAAAATCCGACATCATTGCATCTTCGTAATCTAGCTGTATATATTCTGACTTATGGGATAAAAAATCATACTTTATCCCTTCCTTAATCTGAACACTTTTCCACCTATCACCATGAGTTTCCTTATCTAATTCTAAATGAATAGAAAGTTTCTCGATTGGTAGTTCTAGAAACCCAGCATACGACAAATCCGGCTCTATTCCATCTTTTTCCTCAAACCACATCCTTTTCGCTAGTTCCATGTAATCAAATGGAATTTCTTTGGTATAATCACCTTTGATATATAGTCTCACTCGTCTTCCTCGTCGTCATAAACACGTTCACCATGGATTTTAATATATTCTTCGCGAAGCCGTTCTTCTTCTTCCCATAGCGGATCTCTTACTGGTATCATTGTCTTTAATTCTTCCAAACTAATTTCAACC
>NZ_KV811121.1:111779-115465 GCF_001813005.1 Streptococcus sp. HMSC062H02 | reverse complement strand
TCAGTGAAAGAACATCCTTGTGCAACTCCTTAAATATCTCTACATCCATCCAGGTCTGCTTGTCATCCTCACTGATCTGCCCGTCAATAGCAGAAGCTACCTCGACTGCCATGATATACATAGCACGTTTATCTACGGTTAAAACATCTATATGGGATGTTGCGATACGTAGATAATCTCCACGTTCTCTCCACTCTGTAATGAAAGTTTTTTCAAATTCAAGTGTTATACTCTCATATTCCAAAGACGACCAAGAATTACTAGGAATTATAAAAGGAGCCTTATCCCATCTTTCGTCAACTGAAGACCATTTGTGTAACCGAACACCAAAGTAAAAATCATCCTGTAACATAGCATCATCACCAACATTGGAGAAACTTATTTTCTTGCCTTTCCGTTCCTTAAACCACATCTTCCAAACAAGCTCTCTAGTTGTGAAGTCTATTTTTTTCGTAAAATCACTTTTGATATATAGTCTCACTCGTCTTCCTCGTCATCCAACTCTACCTCTCCATGGACTTCGATATATTCTTCTCGCTTTCTATCCAACTCTTCCCAGAGAGGCTCGTCTATGGCTTTCAAAACCTTTATCTCTTCTAAACTAATATCGACTGCTTCGTCGTAGGTCATATTCAGTAGGTCTTTATGTTTCGTTTTGAATTCTTCAACACTCAGCCATGTTTCTTTGTCGTCTTCGCTGATTTGACCGTCAATGACAGATGCAACTTCAATACCCATGATATAGAGAGCTCGCTTGTCAACCGTTAGAATATCCTTATGAGTCGTGATGATTCGAAGATAGTCTCCTTTTTCTCGCCCATCACTTTCATAGGAATCTTCAAAATCCAATATTAGATACTCATATTTAAATGAATTCCATGGATTATCTCCTATTTTAAAATCAGCCATTCCCCAACGCTCATCATTTGAAGAAAATTTGTCCAAACTAACGCTAAAATAAAAGTCATCATCACGTGCGTAAGAAAAACCAACTTTCACTCCCTTACGTTCCTTGAACCACATTTTCCAAGGATATTCCATACAGGCCTGATAGATACTAATTTCGTAGTTGCCTTTAAGATATAGTCTCACTCGTCTTCCTCGTCGTCATAAACACGTTCGCCATGGATTTTGATGTATTCTTCACGAAGCCTATCCAATTCTTCCCAGATGGGTTCGTCAATAGCGTCAATCGTCTGAATTTCTTCCAAACTCATCTCATTTGCTTCATCAAAGGTTAGAGATAAGATATCTTGGTGCTTTTTCTTGAACTCCTCGATTCTTAACCATGTTTTCTTATCATCTTCACTAATTTTTCCATCAATCGCAGTCGCAATTTCGAGTGCCATAATATACATAGCTCGCTTATCAACTGTTAATATATCTAGATAATTCGAAGCGATTCTTAGATAAGCACCCTTTTCTCTACCGTCGCTTTCATAACTTCCTTCATAATCCAAATCAATATTTTCATATTTTTGGGAATTGATTGCACTGCCCCCTTTTGCCTTGACATCTTTCCAACGAGAGCCACTTGCTCCCCACTTATCTAACCGTAAAGATAGATAGAAGTCATTTTGTAGCATCTCATCATCTCCAACATTTGAGAAACTTATTTCTTGACCATTTCTTTCTTTAAACCACATTTTCCATGCGAGTTCTCTGTAGCCAAATGTCACTTTTCTAGTATAATCGCCTTTTAAATATAATTTCAATCGTCTTCCTCATCGTCATAAACACGTTCGCCATGGATAGCAATGTATTCTTCTCGAAGGCGTTCCTCCTCTTCCCATAGAGGATCTCTTACCGGTACCATTGTCTTTAATTCTTCCAAACTGATTTCAACAGCTTCATCATAAGTCAGTGAAAGAACATCCTTGTGCAACTCCTTAAAAGTCTCTACATCCATCCAGGTCTCTTTGCCATCCTCGCTAATCTGACCATCAATGGCAGAAGCCACCTCGACTGCCATGATATACATAGCTCGTTTATCAACCGTTAAAATGTCCGTATGGGTAGTCGCAATCCTAAGGTATTCTCCACGTTCTCTCCCATCAGTAATAAAATCATTTTCAAATTCTAATTGAATATTTTCATCAGAAAACGAATTCCAAGGGTCACTCTTGTCATATGGTATATGATTCCATCGCTTATCATTAAATCGCCATTTATCAAATTGAACTCCAAAAAAGAAATCATCTTGCAACATCTCATCATCACCAACGTTTGAGTATGTAATAGGATGACCCTGCCATTCCTTAAACCACATTTCCCAGAGCAACTCTCTTGTCGTAAAGGTTATTTTTTTCTTAAAATCACTTTTGATATATAGTCTCATAAATCTGAGATATCGCCTCCATGTGCTAGTATGTATTCTTTTCGACGATTAGCTTCTTCCTCCCAAAGAGGGTCGTCTACAACATCCATCGTTTGAATTTCTGTCAAACTTAGTTCATTTGCTTCTTCAAAAGTCAGAGATAGAATAGCCTCGTGCTTTTTCCTAAACTCCTCGACTGTTAGCCATGTCTTCTTATTATCCTCGCTAATTTGCCCGTCAATCACCTTTGCAATCTCAAGCGCCATAATATACATAGCCCGTTTATCAACTGTCAAAATTTCTAGATGGGTGGTTAAAATACGGAGATAGTCACCCTTTTCATTATAATCTGTAGCAAATGCATCTTCAAAATTAATTTCAATACATTCTTTAATATGTGAAAAGAGACTTCTTACCCCTTCCTTTAGGGGGACACTAGACCATCTCTTATCAGCAGTGCTTTTCCTCAAGGATAAATTTGAGAAAAAATCTTCTTGTAAATCATCATTGTTCCCAGCATTTGAGTAAGAAACTTGCTCATCTTCTGGAAACCACATTTTGCCAGCTAGTTCCAAATAACCATAAGGTACTCTTTTTGTATAATCGCCTTTTAAGTATAATTTCATTCTTCCTCGTCGTCATAAACTGGCTCGCCATGGATTTTGATATATTCTTCCCACCCTCTGTGTAATTCATCCCAAAGGGGTTCATCAATCGCCTCCATAACCTCTAGTTCTTCCAAACTAATATCGACTGCTTCGTCGTAGGTCAAATTCAGTAGGTCTTTATGTTTCGTTTTGAATTCTTCAACACTCAGCCATGTTTCTTTGTCGTCTTCGCTGATTTGACCGTCAATGGCAGATGCCACCTCAATCGCCATGATATAGAGCGCTCGCTTGTCAACCGTTAGAATATCTAGATGAGTGGAAATAATTCGCAAATGATCACCTTTCTCACGTCCATCGCTTTCATAAGAATTTTCTAGATCCAATGTCAAGTTTTCATATTCAAATGTCTTCCAAGGGTTTATATTTGTATTAAAATTTGCACTCTCCCAACGTTCGTCATTATATTTAAATTTATCCAACCGTAAATTCAAATGTAAATCTTCATCCCAAGCATAGGAAAAATCAAGTGGAATTCCTTTTCGCTCTTTGAACCACATTTTTTGAGCTATTTCTTTAAACTCTTCATAAAAATCAGTCTTGGTGTAATCACCTATGATATAAAGTCTCACTCGTCGTCCTCATCGTCATAAATACGTTCGCCATGGATTTTGATATACTCTTCCCGAAGTCGCTCTTCTTCTTCCCATAAAGGATCTCTTACTGGCACCATTGTCTTTAATTCTTCCAAACTAATTTCAACC
>NZ_KV811121.1:109610-111679 GCF_001813005.1 Streptococcus sp. HMSC062H02 | reverse complement strand
TTCAACCGCTTCATCATAAGTCAGTGAAAGAACAGCCTTATGATATTCCTTAAATTCTTCTACACTTAGCCAACTTTGCTTGCCGTCTTCGCTAATCTGACCATCAATGGCAGATGCTACTTCAGTTGCCATAATGTATAAAGCACGTTTGTCTACAGTTAAAACATCTGTATGAGATGTGGCGATACGTAGATAATCCCCACGTTCTCTCCACTCTGTAATGAAAGTTTTTTCAAATTCCAATGTTATACTCTCATATTCCAAAGACAACCAAGGATTGCTCGGAATTATAAAAGAAGCTTTATCCCATCTTTCATCAACAGAAGCCCATTTGTGTAACCGAACACCAAAGTATAAATCATCCTGTAGCATGGCATCATCACCAACATTGGAGAAACTTATTTTCTTGCCTTTCCGTTCCTTAAACCACATCTTCCAAACAAGCTCTCTAGTTGTGAAGTCTATTTTTTTCGTATAATCACCTTTGATATAAAGTCTCATAAATCTGAGATATCGCCTCCATGTGCTAGTATATACTCTTTTCGACGAGTGGCTTCTTCCTCCCAAAGAGGGTCGTCTACCACATCCATCGTTTGAATTTCAGTCAAACTTAGTTCATTTGCTTCTTCAAAAGTTAGAGATAGAATATCCTCATGTTTTCTTTTAAACTCCTCGATTGTCAACCAGCTAGCCTTATTATCCTCGCTAATTTGCCCATCAATCACCTTTGCAATTTCAAGCGCCATAATGTACATGGCTCGTTTATCAACTGTTAAAACTTCTAGATGGGTGGTTAAAATACGGAGATAGTCTCCTTTTTCATTGTAGTCTGTAGCGAATGCATCTTCAAACTCTAGGTCAATACATTCGTCAAGATGTGAAAAGAGTCTTCGTACCCCTTCCTTTAAGGGGACACTAGACCATCTCTTATCGGCAGTGCCTTTCCTCAAGGATAAATTTGAGAAAAAATCTTCTTGTAAATCATCATTGTTCCCAGCATTTGAGTAAGAAACTTGCTCATCTTCTGGAAACCACATTTTGCCAGCTAGTTCTAAATAACCATAAGGTACTCTT
Source organism: Streptococcus sp. HMSC062H02 (assembly GCF_001813005.1). Lineage (GTDB taxonomy): Bacteria > Bacillota > Bacilli > Lactobacillales > Streptococcaceae > Streptococcus > Streptococcus oralis_S. The sequence goes on along the minus strand of NZ_KV811121.1, from coordinate 110,605 downwards.
TTTGTATAATCACCTTTTAAATATAATTTCATTGTTCACTCCTTATTGCGTCAAGTATTTAAAAGCTTTCCACATATTTTTGATAATTTCCTCTTTTGCACCTTGACCAAGTCCTTTTAGTTCAGAACGTTTGTTTACCCAGTCTACAATATCCTGCCTACTTGAAATCCTTGAAACCTCGATATCTATGTCAAGGTCATAACCCGATTTCCCACTCCCCGATTGAACTTGGATTTTCCCACTATCTGGCTCCGCATCAACTCGAATATTATCGACTTTTTTACCTTTAACTCGTCCAGAGACCTTTTTCCCAAAAGACTTACTCGTTGGTTTATTGGCCTGCCAGCTGTCATAGTTACTAGAATAATTAACCTGAATTTCACCATTTAGTAAGGCCGTCTTTGTGATAGCTGATAAGCTGGACACTGCTCCACTAGCTATCAGTACATTCCCATATTGTACCCCTGTTACGGATGCTGCCGTACCAGCTACGATACTTGTCCCTGCTGTTGGTGGACTAGCCATTATACTCAATGTTTCGAGAGCACCACTCGCAAAGTAGACTCCTAAACCAGAGAAAATTTGAGCTACTCCACTCCAAAATTCGACTGAATTTGCTTCAAAGTTTTGGGCTTTTAGTTCATCAAGCTTTTTGTTAACCAAATGAGTATAGTCCGCATCATATTTCCCATTTTTTAAAACGACATAGCCTTGCTCCAAGGGATAAATGTCAATGATATTCCCTGTTTCATCAATCTTAAGAGTGTGATTGTAGTCTTCAATTATTTTATCCCATTCGGACTTGTTGTGACCTTTCAGGCGCTTCTTTAATTCGGCACGATAGTAGGCATCACCATCGTCCGATAGCATCATATCCCTAGAAGCTTTATTGATGGTACGAGTTTCTGAGTCTTGAAAATCTCTTTTAGCATGCGAAACAATCTTCACATCCTTCATCTTTTGCACCCAGCTCATGTCCACACCGTCCGCATAGT
>NZ_KV811121.1:84954-109510 GCF_001813005.1 Streptococcus sp. HMSC062H02 | reverse complement strand
ATGTCCACACCGTCCGCATAGTAGTTGCCATCACTATCGACAATGATTTTACTTAGTTGCGTAGCTCCTTGAATCGCTAACCCAAGGACTTCTAGACTATCGCTGAAATACTGGGAAACTTGTGAGACAAAAAATTCTAGTTTTTCAATCTTGTCATCCAAATCCTGAATACCTGACTCGATTTGAGACTTGGTATTGTAGAGGATGGTCTTCTCAGAGAAAGCTTTCCCCCAATTCAGTGTAAAGAAATCTTTGATTTGATTTAACCAATTCTCCCTCGCTTGAATCTGAGCTTCTACGATAGCTAACTGCTCTTCCCTCAATTTTTTCAGTTCCTTGAGCTGGTCCATGTCCAAATCTCCATATCCTGAGACCTGAGCATCTGCATTTTTGTAGGAGGTCAACTCTAGTTGGATATCATCTATCGCTGCTTGTAACTTCTTGATGCTGGGGATGATAATCTCTGTGAAGAGACCTTTACCAGCTGTGTAGGCTGCTCCTGTCAGCTCACCTGAGTCTAAAGAGGAAATCAGGTGGTCACATCCACTAGATAAGCGGTCCGTGACTTCATTTGCGACTTGGAGATTGTTAGTCATGGCCTGAATCAATTCTTGGGATTCTTGTGCGCTGTATTTTACTCCCATGGTAGCCGATTCCTTTCCGATATCAGTTCTTCTCTAGCTTCATCGAAAGACCGACGAGCCTTCTTCGTTTGTTTTCCCAATTCATCCAGTTCCTCTTCTACATAAGAGTTGATCTGTCGTTGAATGGTTCTATTATCACTTTCGATTTGCTCTATCACCTGACGAGAACTGGGCGAGAGAGCCAATAGAGTCGCCATACGATGGTGGATGCTCTGGATTTCTGAGTGAAAGTGAGTTAGCTGCTGTTCATATTGTCTTTTTAGAGTCTGGAGATTTTCTTCCTTATCGTCAATCTTGACAATTTCTCGCCAAAGTTTGTAGCGTTTTTCTTCGTTCTTATCAGCCATTTTTAATGTTCCCACCTCTTAGCCTGCTCTACGTCGCGTTTTTCAATCTTATGAGCAATTTCTGGAAACTTATTTGCTTGGGTCAAAACAGCTGAACTAAAATCACTGACCGCCTGAAGCATTTGATTGCAGGCCTGACGTCCAGCTTCCATCCCAGCGATTTCAGAAGTATACGAAAATTCTACTTGCTGATTTTGCTTCTTGCTCGTGTCATACCCGACCAATTCATTAATAGCTGCCTCTGCTGCTATCGTGCTAGATTTTATCTTTCCACCCATACTTCAAACTCCCTTTATTCATTGTATATTGACCATATCATAACACAAAAATAGTACGATTTCAAAACAAACCCTAAGGGCAAGTGACCTCATCTCCTTAGAGTAAACTCTATAGCTCAGTGAATGAGTTTGACAAAGACGCCACTAGTCATTTTGGAGATCCCTTTTCTAATGCCTTATAGTTTGAGTAGTCTTATTAGCAAGGCTTGTTCACCTCTCGTGAGAAACAGAAAAAGACAAGCCCTAGAAAAATTTCTAGGGCTCGTCTTATGTATCAAAATGAGCTACGTTTTAACTGACTCCTACAACTCTGTCCGATTTTCAATGGCTCGTAAGAGTGTGACTTCGTCCGCATACTCGATATCTGCTCCCACGGCTAGTCCTCGTGCTAGACGAGTGACCTTGATACCAGCTGGCTTGAGCAAACGAGAGAGATACATAGAGGTCGCTTCCCCATCTGCTGTCGCATTGGTAGCCACGATCACCTCTGAAACCTCACTATCCATGAGACGGGTCATGAGACTCTTGAGGTTGATATCGTCTGGGCTGATACCATTCATCGGAGAAATGAGGCCGTGCAAGACATGATAGAGTCCATGGTATTCTTGGATGTTTTCCATAGCAGCCACATCGCGACTATCCTCTAACACCAAGATGGTTGTCTGGTCTCGAGTCGGATCCGTACAGATAGAGCAAGGATCATCATCTGTCAAACGACCACAGATGGAACAATAGGTTAATTCCCGTTTAGCAGACAGGAGATTTTTGGCAAATTCATTGACATCGTCATCAGACATTCCAATGGTATAGAAGGCGAGGCGGGTAGCCGTTTTGATCCCGATACCTGGTAACTTTGAATAGCTATCAATCAGCTTGGCAATAGGTGTTGGATACAGCATAAGTTCCTTTCTAATTCATTGGATGGTGTTGGTGATAAAGATTGATAATGTCGCGTGCAATCGAAGGTCCGACACCGTTTGTAAGGTTGGTGTTATGAGGAAAGACGACTGCGACCGCGATTTGAGGATTTTCGGTTGGTGCATAGGCGACTGCGTTGGTATTATTGGCTTTTTGACCGCCATTAACGTAACTTTCGGCAGTACCCGTTTTCCCGCTGATGGAAACGGCTGCGCCATTTGAAAAGGCACGACCAGTTGTCAGAGCACTCGTTCCATGCGAAACTTGATAGAAACCTTGCTGCAAGATAGCCATATCTGATTCTGAGATATTGATCTTGTTTAGTTCCTTAGTGGCTGTTTCTTGAACCAGACTGCCTAAGCCACCTTGGTCATTGTTTGCATAAACTCCTTCAACGATGTGAGGAGCCAAACGTACGCCATTGTTTGCAATGGTTGCGACATACTGGGCTAACTGCATAGGTGTGTAGTTATCAAACTGACCAAAGGAATTATTGATATAGTTCCCCAAATCAAATTCTTTTGGCGTAAATCCTGTAGATTCATCTGGGAGGTCAATCCCTGTTGAAGCTCCGAGTCCATATTCCCCAAAAGTTGATCGCAATTTGCCCATTGCAGTCTCTAACTGTCCCGTTGCGACTGTCATATTTGGTGTGTAGGTTTGTCCCATGATTCCTAGCGCAGTTTGAACCATGTAGGTATTAGAAGAGTATTCCAAAGCCTCAACTGCTGTGATAGGGAAAGAGCCATAGGACAAGGTGTACCATGAATTGATAGGGGCCGAACCTTGGAAAACAATCGGCTGGTCTGTCAAGGTTTGATTACCTGACAAGACTCCGTTTTCCCAACCAGAGCTGATGGTCGCCGCCTTAACGACAGATCCTGGCACAAAGACATTGGTTATCGTTCCAAGCGAATCTGAACTTAATTTTCCGGATTCGACATCATGCTTAACACCTGACATGGCTAAAACTGCACCGGTTTTAGGATTGAGGGCTACAGCGTAGACTCCTTCAGAGTACTTTGCTCCACCATTACCCAACTCTGAGTTGAAGTAGCTCTTGAGTAGGTCGTCCACACCATTCTGGAAAGCTAGGTCAACCGTTAACTTGATGTTGTTTCCTTTGCTTCCTTCTTCGACATTTTCCACACTTTCCATATTTCCGTGTTTGTCGAGGTGAATTTCTTTGACGGAGCGTTTCCCTTGAAGAACATCTTCATATTGCTTTTCAAGATAGGAAGTTCCCACTCGGTCATTGAGAGAATACCCTTTTTTGAGATAAGCATCAACTTCCTCAGCCGGAAGTCCTGACTTCTCATTTGAAACGCTACCAACGATTGTTGATAAAGATGTATCCAGTACTTTACGATCCCATGAGGTTGAAATGCTGATACCTGGTAATTCCTTGGACGCTGACGCAACGAGAGCAACTTGGGTATCATCTAAGGCATCCGTAGAAATGGTACCCGTCGCAAAATTTTCAACGGCATTGAGCTGACTAAATAGATAGATTTCCTTTTTCTGGTCATCTGTATAATTAAGTTGACTCACGTCAATGCTTTCAACCGCATTATTGTAAAGTGTCGCTTCTGATAAGCGGTTCCCATCAGAATCCAGACGTTTATCGCTTGGCAAGGATTCGACTGTTTTTTTGTAAATATCCTGGTCCGCCAAGTAGTAGTCTGCAATCTGTCGATCTGTCAGATCAGGAGAGGTTACATTTACATATGTGAGAAGTTTCTTGGCTGTCTCCTTCAATTCAGCTGCAGTCATTTTATTGTTTCGTGTGAAAGAAACAACCTGCTTGACAGTATTTTCTACCAAGGGTTTCCCTGCCGCATCATAGATTTGTCCACGAGCTGAACTGGTTGTTACCCTTGTTTGGCTGGCTGAGGCCAATTTTGTTTCATAGAAATCTTTATTGAGCACCTGCATGTATAACAAACGACCAATAATGGCCATAAAGAGCAGGATGACAATCGCAAATAGTAAATTAAGCCGAATCGGAATCGAATGGCTATTAAATTTTCTCATACAACTAAGACTCTTTTCTAGAAAAATTCCCGATTTCCACCTTTATTTCCCCTAAAATAATAGAGCAAACAGGTGAAGCTCAGTACATTTCATTGTACCATATTTTACGGAGAAACTCTTGGAAAAGTCGAAGCATTTTTTGACTTTTAACTGAAAATGTCTTTTTATTTGGTTATCCTATTTTCTATGATATAATGATAGTAATAGTTAGGAAAGCGTTAACTTTTAAGACTTTGACTCATAAAAAGGAGCCTCATGAACAAGCCAGATATCGCAACCATAATCGACCTCCATTTTGAAGAATTAACCGAGCTCGAGCAAGAAATCGCTCGCTATTTTTTGCAAGCTGAAACGATCCAAGATGATCTTTCTTCTCAGCAAGTTACCCAGAAATTACATATCTCCCAAGCAGCCTTGACCCGCTTTTCCAAAAAGTGTGGTTTTACAGGCTACCGAGAGTTCGTCTTTCAATACCAGCACCAGGCTAGTAAACCGGACACTCATTCACACAAACACAGTCCTTTGACCAAACGTGTTTTGAGAAGCTACAGTATCATGCGAGAACAAACACAGGATTTGATCGACGAAGAACAACTGGAACGCGTCGCCCAATTAATCGATGACGCTGAACGAGTTTACTTTTTCGGGACGGGAAGTTCTGGTCTGATTGCCCGTGAGATGAAATTGCGCTTTATGCGATTAGGTGTGGTCTGTGAAGCTTTGACCGACCAGGATGGCTTTGCATGGACGACCAGTATCATGGATGAAAATTGTCTGGTACTTGGTTTTTCCCTATCAGGCACTACCCAATCCGTCCTCGATAGTTTGTTGGATGCCAAGGAAATGGGGGCCAAGACCATTCTCTTTACCAGCGCTCCAAACAAAAACAGTCAGGCCTATAACGAAACAGTCCTTGTGGCAAGCCATAGTCAATCTTCTTACATCCAGCGTATTTCCGCTCAACTCCCTATGCTCATTTTAATAGATTTGATTTATGCCTACTTTTTGGAAATCAATCGCGAGAGCAAGGAAAAAATCTTTAACAGCTATTGGGAAAATAAAAAGCTCAACGGCTATCGTAGACAAAAACGCGTTAGAAAATCCTAGTTTGGTTCAACCAAACTAGGATTGTTTTGTCTTGAAATGATAGTAGACTCATAGGTAGTCTTTCCAATCTTTCTCTTTGTTCTAATGCCTTGTTTATCTGTATTTTCAGTTCTTCCTTAAATCTCCTTTCCATTTTTGAATGTTTGACATCAAAAAAAGGAAGTTTCAACTATTTGCTGCTTTTACTTCCTCTCTCTAATTTTATTTAATTATTTTGCTTCGACAAAGTGAGATTTAGATTTTAACCCTTCAGGAAAATAAAATGAGCTATTCTCCTGAAGTATGTTCTATAAGTTTATAGTTTAATGCAAAGTGTAGCGATATAATCATTTCCATAAGGTGATAATCGATGTCTTTTATCACATGATTCATAAAAATCGATCATAGCGAGACCGTTTTTTAGTTGTCCTCTAATCTGTGTTTCTAAGGTATGGCTAAATTCATATCCATATTCTGGATTGATGGTGATTTTGCCTTCCTCTTCAAGCTCTCTTGAATTAAAAGGTAGTGAAAACTTTAACAGTAATTCCTCATCGGGTTTATCCCATACAGTGTCAGCATCATACATGTAGATCCAGGGATTCATAAATCCAACCATTAACAAACCGCCCTTTTTCAATACGCGAGAGGCTTCTTTATACATGTTATCTAAATCTTCTATATATACATTTGAAACCGGATTAAAAATAATATCAAAAGTTTCATCTTCAAATGGAAATGCTTTTGTCATATCGCTTTGAACCGTATTGATTTTTAGGCCTTCTCTTTTTGCAACCATCTCATCTCTTTCTAATTGTGATTTAGAAAAATCCATGATGGTGACATCATAACCTTTTGCAGCAAAAACGGGACCCTGCTGACCACCCCCACAAGCTAACCCTAATATCTTTTTTCCCTTGGCTTTTTCAAACCATTCTATCGGAACTTTTTTCCCAACAGTTAAAGCAACAGAAATTGGATGCTTTCTAGCTTCTTCCAATTCTTCATGTGTCAATGGCTCAGTATAGTCGTTTTTTACATTATTCCATCTATCTTCATTTAATTTTATATAATTATTCATCTTACAATCTCCTCGTAATTTTATATGATTTCGATTTCAGGTGAATCAGTTGCCATTACATTTTCTCACCTCTAGAAATTCTAATTTGTCAATTTTTCATCCATCTCATTATATCATTTTTCCACATTTTCCCATTTACTCAAGCTAAATATCAATTCAATGGATGATAGAATTGCTCTCGCCTTGTAGTTCTTTATCTCGGCCTAACCTTTCATTCAAGGTGGTTATTTTCTCCTAGTTTCTCACGATTACCTCCTTTGGCTTAAATTTTTCAATAAAAAAAGAATTAAGCAAAACAGTTTTCACTCGAGTAGTGATTCAGTGTTTTTCTTAATTCTATAATTCCAAACTAGGATTGTTTTGTTTTGATACTCTTCGAAAATCAAATTCAAACCACGTCAGCTTCACCTTGCCGTACTCAAGTACTGCCTACGGCTAGCTTCCTACTTTGCTTTTTGATTTTCATTGAGTATAAAATGATAATAGGCTCCCAACATCCCTGCTGTGTTTTGGTGATGGGCAAATTCTAATCGTGTTTTTTCAGCTAGGCTTGGCACCAAGGCCGCCTTCAAGGCTGTGCGGATCTTCGGTTTGAGGATAGCCTCTTGCCCCATGATCCCGCCACCGAGAATGACCACTTCTGGATTGGCAACGTAGCAAATATTTGCCAGACCTTTTCCTAAATAGTCTACCATGCGGTCAATACCAGCCATACAGATCTTGTTTCCTTCAGTAGCTTCCTTGAAAATGCGTCGGCCATTCCACTGATCAACTGAGTCACCATGAGCTGCTGCTACATATTCTACCAGGGCTGTCGTAGAAGCAAGATCCTGAAAAGCTCCATCCTGCATGTGCATATAACCAACTTCGCAGGCTGAATTACTAAATCCATGGAAGACCTTCCCACCCATAATCAAGCAACCACCGATACCGGTTCCAATGGTCAAGCAAAGAGTGACACTCGCTCCCGTGCCTGAACCAGATACTGCCTCAGCCAGACCTGCACAATTGACGTCATTCTCAATCTCGCAAGGAATATTAAAACTCGTCTCGATTTCCTTCTTGAACTGGGTTCCTGCATAGTTGGGAATCTGAGGACCAGCGTAGAAAATTTCCCCCTTATCAGGATCCACCATTCCTGCAGAAGAAATGGCAACACCTGCTACTGGGCCTTTTTCTAAATAGCTGGCTACGATATCTTTTGTCTTTTGTAAGATATGAGGTCCACCCTTATGCGCCTCGGTTGGCATTTCATGCGATTCAACAAGTTGGCCTTCTTGGTCAATCAAACCATATTTGATGTTGGTTCCACCGATATCAATTGCAACGTAGTGTGTCATAAATACCTCCTTATGGATTAGAGGAAGCGCTCCTTGGTTTCACGAATCAAGGCTGCAGCTGCTTCTACAACTGGACGATCTTCTTCAGTCACTGGCGTCAATGGTGAACGAACTGATCCAATGTTAAGTCCTTCATTGATCTTCAAGACTTCTTTGATCACACCGTACATATTTCCATGTGCAGCAGTGAGCTTGCCAATGATTGCATTGATAGCGTACTGCAATTCACGCGCTGTTTCCAATTCTTTCTCAGCAATCAACTCATTGAGTTTCAAGAAGAGTTCTGGCATCGCACCGTAAGTACCACCAATACCAGCTTTGGCACCCATGAGTCGACCACCTAGGAACTGTTCATCTGGACCATTAAAGACGATGTGGTCTTCTCCACCAAGGCTGACAAAGGTTTGGATATCTTGAACTGGCATAGAAGAGTTCTTAACACCGATAACACGAGGATTCTTCAACATTTCAGTATAAAGACTTGGAGTCAAAGCAACACCTGCCAATTGAGGAATATTGTAGATAACGTAGTCTGTGTTTGGAGCTGCAGCACTGATATCGTTCCAGTATTTGGCAACTGAGTATTCTGGCAAGCGGAAGTAAATCGGTGGAATCGTTGCAATGGCATCTACACCCAAGCTTTCCGCGTGGCGAGCAAGTTCCATACTGTCTTTGGTATTGTTGCAGGCAACGTGAGCGATGATAGTCAATTTGCCCTTGGCAACTGCCATAACTTCTTCCAAAATCAACTTGCGGTCTGCCACACTTTGGTAGATACATTCACCAGAAGAACCGTTGACATAGAGACCTTGAACTCCCTTATTAATAAAGTATTGAACCAAGGCACGCGTACGCTCTGGACTGACTTCTCCTTGATCATCATAACATGCATAGAAGGCTGGAATGACACCTTCGTATTTTTTCAAATCTGACATAGATTTTCTCCTAAGATTTCTTTTTTCTGCTAAGAGCAGTTCTATTTTTTACAAGTTTAGTATACACCTTGTGAAAATCGCTTTCAATATCTTGTATACACTTAGATTTTAGTTTCTACTTGTATTTTAGAAACTGTAACGATTGAAAGTAGTTTCAGAAACAAGCCATCCTACTGGTATTTGGCGAAAATTCTCTCCATCAAACCTGCTTGGAGAAAGACTAGTAAACCAAAACCAAAGAGGATAAAAGCTGACCCACCCAAGAGGAGAGTGAAGGCGGATAGATAAAGAACCATCACAATGAGAAAGAGAATGGCTAACATGAGGAAGAACCACGGAAAGTTAAAACTTGCCAAGATAAGCCCTTTTTGCAGCACTTCTTTCCAAGACAAATCATAGCGCGCAGCGATGGGATAACTAGCCAGCATCACCAGAGTGAGGAAGATGAGAATCCCCAAACAAATAGCTTTCACAATCTGGAAAGGCAAAGCAGTCTGACCCCAGAAGAGATAGAGATCTAGAAGGCTTAATGACACAATGCCTAACTCCAACAAACCTAACTGGAAACCCAGTTTCAGATTTTGCTTGAAGGCTCTTAGATAGGTTCTGAAAACTGGAACTCGTCTGCTTCTCTTAATCTCGAACATAGTCTCATAGAGGCTGATTTTCGCCACTCCGGTCGTCACGATGGGCAAACAAGAGACGACAAAAAGAAGATTGACTGTGACGATATCCAAGACCTTCTCACTGAAACGCATGAGAAAATTATCTGTATCAAATGCTGCCTTGATAAGACTTACTCCTTTTTGTGCCATGTTTGCTCCTCCTGATTCTTTTAATCAATCAAAATTTTAAAGAGATATTTGCGAACCTTTTCTTCCATCCCTGCGTAGCCATTTGGCTGGTGCGGTTCTCCAGGGAAGAAAATCGCAAAATTGTGATAGCCCAACAAGAGTGGGTATTTTTCATGACAATGGACAAAGCCAATGTCGCTCGCTTCGTCGAATGCTACCGCTTCGTCTTTGATACGTGAACCGTAGCTCGAATATTCATGCCCTTCTACCAGCAAATGCAAGTCTGCATAGTTCTTATGGTGTTCAAATTGATCATTTTCAGCTTGATTGAGGACATTTTCCTGAACAACTAGAAAGACCTTGTCCCCGTCAATCTCATACTTACCGAGTTCGAAAGAATCCTTACGGTGCTGATAGAGATAGTCGATAGCCTTGTCTAGATTGGGATGGATTCCTTTGTAAAAGGCGATGTTTTTCAAATCGTCAAAAATCATACTGTTTCCTTCGTTTCTGAAAGTTACTAGTTTTCAGTTTCGAATTATCCTTTCTCTATTTCCCTGTAATAGTGCGGACGGAAGCAAATTTCTTCGGTATTTCATTCCTAATTTTTGAGCCTTTTGCTCTTTCATCATCAGTCTCAAAAATTCCGTCTAAGATAAGCGTAAGTTGCTTATCTTAGATACCACTAAAGCGGGAAATAGCAACAATAAAACGAACCTACTCTAACTAGTATCATGAAAAGAGTTCATTCGTAAGTTTATAAGTGTCTGACAAAACTTCACGAAGTAACTGCATACTCTCCATTTTGTAGACACTTATAACTCTGTATTCTCTTATACTCAACGAAAATCGAAGAACAAACTAGGAAGCTAACCGCAGGCAATACTTAAGTATGGCAAGGTAACGCTAACGTCGTTTAAACTCGATTTTCGCAAGGTCTTAACCTTTAACCGCTCCCATAGTAATCCCTTGAGTGAAGGATTTTTGGAAGACAAGGAAGACGGTTACGATTGGCACTGCTGCAAGAGCTGCACCTGCCATGATCAAACCATAGTTGGTTGCCATTTCGGCCTGCATGGTCGCAACCCCGAGTGAGATGGTCAAGTTTTGACGTGAAGTCAACATAACCAACTGCATAAAGTAGTCGTTCCAAGTATTGATGAAGGTAAAGATCGCAAGGGCTGCAAATCCTGGTTTCACGATAGGGAAGGCTACGCTCCAGAAAGTACGAATCTCACCACAACCGTCGATTTTAGCTGATTCAAGCAATTCTGTAGGGATATTTTCACTGAATTGTTTCATAAGGAAGACCCCGAATGGCCATCCAATCAAAGGCAGGATAACTGCCCAAAGAGTATCGTGAATTCCCATGAAGTTGACGATACGTACCAATGGTACAAGGACAACTTGTTTTGGAAGAGCCATGGCAGCGATAAAGACTGCAAAGAGGATGCGCTGACCATAGAAACGTTTTTTAGCCAAGACATAACCTGCTAGAGAAGAGGTTGCACACACTAGGAACATGGTTACCAGTGAGATAAATACAGAGTTCCACATCCACTGCATAGCAGGGTTTTGCACCATGAGTTGTTGGAAGTTCTCCATGGTTGGCATTTTAGGGAACCACTGTGGCGGAATCATAATGGTATCAGGCTGTGATTTGAAGGCACCTGTCAAGATCCAGTAGAATGGAAAGATGAACAGTACGGTCAACAAGAGCAAGATAATCGTTGAAATAACAGTGAAAGCTGTTAAAGGTTTCTTTTGTGTAGGTTGCATAACTGTCTCCTTTCTTTAGTATTCTACGTCGTTTCCGAGGATCTTGAATTGAGCAAAGCTGACAATGGCAATCATCACCGCCAAGAAGACACCGATAGTATTTGCATAGCCATATTCTGTCAATTGGAAAGCTTTTTCGTAAAGGTAGTACATCAGTGTACTTGTTGAGTAGTTTGGACCACCAGAAGTCAAGAGCTGAATCAAGGCGAAACATTGGAATGAGTTGATGGTTGTAATGATCGCGATGTAAAGAGTTGTTGGAAGAAGGCTAGGCCATTTGATCTTCCAGAAGACTTGAAACTCAGTCGCACCGTCAACACGCGCCGCTTCAACAAGTGAGTTGTCAATATTTCCCATAGCAGCGATATAAAGGATAATCGGTTGACCAACAGATGTTGTCAAAAGGATAATCATAATCGCTAGCAAAGCCCAGTTTTTGTCACCCAACCAAGAAATGTTTTGGCTGATAATATGACTTGACTTAAGGACAAAGTTCAAAATCCCTGATAGGGGGTCATAAATCCATTTCCATACAACCGTTACGGCAACACTACCTGTAACTACAGGAAGGAAGAAGACGAAACGATAGAAAGAACGGGCAATGGCATTTTGATGATAGGTTTGAGATGCTACAAAGAGCGAGAAGAGAACCACAATCGGAACAGATCCAATAACCAGGATAACGGTATTGATCAAAGACTTCATAAAGACAGGGTCTTTAAACATGCGAATGTAGTTGTCAAAGCCTACAAACTCAAATTTAGTCATGGAGTAGTTAAAGAAACTTGTAATGAATCCCATAATCATAGGAGCCAAGACAAAGATGACAAAGAAGAATAACACTGGTGCTAGGAAAGCGTAGGAAATCACTGTTTCCCGCATACGAATTTTATTGACTTTCACAGTCGGCACCTCTCTTTCAAATAGAATAGTTTTTGATTTTCTTGAACTGTTTTAAAACCAAAATGAAATTTTTTAAGATTCGCTTATGTAAGAACTTCATTTTAATTTCGTGACAGTTCCTACCATTTCAAACAAAAGTCCCCCTTTTCTTACACCATAGTGCACAGGGAAAAGGGGGGGAATCAATCTGACTTAGTGCTTATTGTTTTGTAGCTTTTTTGATGGTTTCGTTAGCTTTTTCAGTGAAGGCTTTCAAAGCATCCGCTGGTTTTTCGTCACCATTTGATACAGATTGCAACATTGGGAACCAAAGTGTTCTCATTTCAGCAAATCCATCGATAGTGTTGTAGTATGGTGAGTAGTATTTAGTCCAGCCACTGATTGTTTCCATACGTTTGTCTTCATAAAGTTTGCCAAATGAAGTACGAACTGGGAAGGCACCTGTACGAACTACGTCTTTAGGACCCCATTCTTTGTCATCTGCGATGAATTGAACGAATTTCTTAGCAGCAGCGATTTTCTTATCGTCTTTGTTGTTAAATACTGCAAATCCGTTTACAAGGTATTCAAGAGATGGTTTACCAGAGTCTGATGGGAATGGTACTTCTACCACATCTACCTTACTTGCTTCCAAGAGTTTCGCTTGGATACCGTTTTGAGCTGGTGCCCAAAGGATTGTGTATGAAGTTTGACCGTTGGCAAAGTTTTGGATGTCTGCTCCACCGTCAAATTGTGAACCATTGTTCAACAAACCGTCTTTAATCCAGCTAGCAGCTTTTTCAAGACCTTTGACGAATTTAGGATCGTCTGTTGTATATTTGGTTACGTCTTTGTCTGTTACAGAACCGCCATAAAGGTTTGCGATGAAGGCACGTGTTCCTTGGTCTCCCCCTTGACCAGAACTGAACAATGAACCTGGTGTATATCCTTTATCTTTAAGCGCTTTCAAAACTTTTTCAAAGTCATCAGTTGTCCAACCTTCTTTTACAAGGTTTGCAACTCCAGCATCTTCCAACATTTTCTTGTTCATAGCCATGTAGAATGGAGCTGAACTGATTGGATACATGTAAGCTTTATCTCCAGCTTTACTTGCTTGTACGATGTTTTCGTTGTTGACATCTTTGACGAATTCGTCTGTGAAAAGGTCGTTCAACTCAGCCAATTTACCATTTTTACCGTATTGGATGATACGTCCTGGTGCGTCAAAGAGTACGTCTGGCGCTGTTCCAGCTTCGATAGCTGTTGTGATCTTTTCTGGACCTGACTTGAAGTCGATGGTTTCCAATTTCACTTTTACATCTGGATTTGCTTTTTCAAAAGCTTCGATGATTGATTTTTCATAAGTTCCAACACCGTCACCAGTTTTTTCTTGTGTGAAGACTGGGAATGCCCACCAAGTGATTTCTGTTTTTCCGCTATCGCTACTAGAGCTTCCAGCATCTTTACTTCCACCAGAATTACCACAAGCCGCAAGGCCAAGAATCGCAGCACCCGCAAGTACTGTACAAGCTAGTTTTCTAAATTTCATTTGTATTCTCCTAATTGATAAGCGTATCCATATTGGATAATGAGTTCTTTATATTTGTATACGTTTTCATTTTATCCGACGCATCAACCACTCTCCTCTGTTTTGAGATTGTGTTATTTAAGACCGGCAACAAAGCGTTCCGTAATCTCTTTTGGTCTAGTAATAGCCCCACCAACAACGATACCTCGCACCCCATATTCAAGGATTTGTTTGGCTTGTTCTGGTGTATGAATCTTCCCTTCAGCGATGACATCCACACCTGCTTCACACAGTTTTTTGATCAGTTCAAAGTCTGGACCATCTACTTTGGGACTATAAGAGGTGTAACCTGATAGCGTTGTTCCAACAAAATCAATTCCTGCTTCAACTGCTGCTATACCCTCTTCAAACGTGCTAGTATCAGCCATTAAGAGTTGATGCGGATATTTTTCTTTGACTTGTCGGATAAAGTCCTGAATTTCCAAACCGTCGTAACGTTCACGTTTGGTACAATCCAGAGCAATGACCTCGATGTCTAGTTCAGCCAATTCATCAACTTCTTTCATAGTAGCTGTAATGAATGGCTCCTGTGGCGGATAGTCACGTTTGATAATCCCGATAATCGGGAGTTTCGTAACCTCCTTGATCTCCTTGATATCACGAACACTGTTTGCTCGGATACCGACTGCTCCACCTTGCTCAGCCGCTTTGACTAGCAAGGGAATGACTCCTCCCGCTTCTGTATAAAGCGGTTCGTGAGGAAGTGCCTGGCAAGAGACAATGATTCCATCTTTGATTTGTTCAATCAAGGCTTCTTTGCTGATCTGTGGCATCCTCTTTCCTCCCTTTCTTGTTCTTATGGGCTTATTATATATCATTTGTTAAGCGCTTTCAATAGCTTGTAGTAGAATAGATTTCAGTTTCAAAACTATTTTATAGAACAGACTATCCTGAAAGTAGTTTCAGACCTCTTATGATTTCGAAGCAAGCTGAATGTAATAAAGAAAGATAGCAGGCTGAAAAACCTGCTATCTCTTCTGAGACTTACTCAAATAGCTTTTACTTATTATTCTTTTCTCTTTTTTCCAAATGCAAAGAGTGATATGAGGACGCCCGCAAGGCCAAGGGAAATCAGTGAGTTTGTTTCCTTGCTTCCAGTATTTGGTAGACCCGCTTGTTTAACTGCTGGCGCTTGATAGGTCACATCTTGGCCTAGAGACAGTTTGTTGTCTGCAGCTACTAATACTAGATTGGTGTCTCCCTTGTACTCTGGCACTTCATGGACTGCTGCCTCAGCGCCATTGACACCTCCCTTATACTCTGGCAGGTCATTTGAAGCTGCCAAGACAAAGTTAGCACCTCCTCTATATTCCGGAAGTTCGTTTGAGGCTGCTAGAACTGCATTGACACCACCCTTGAACTCTGGAAGTTCATGGACTGCTGCCTCAACAGCGTTGACCCCACCTGTAAATTCAGGCTTTTCAACCGTTGGCGCTGGTTCTTCGCCTACTGTTGATAATGGACCGGTGTACTCTGGCATCTCTGCCACTGGGGCTTCCTCAGCATTGACTCCACCAGTGAATTCGGTTTTTTCTACTGTAGGAGCTAGTTCTTCACCTACTGTTGCCATTGGACCTGTATACTCCGGAACTTCATGAACCGCTGCTTCTTCTGCATTAACACCACCTGTGAACTCTGGAACCTCATGGATAGCAGCTTCACTGCCATTAATACCATCGCTTAGTTTAGAGCCAGCTAAAGAAACTGGTAAATTGTGCATGCTTTCAATTGCACCCTCAGCTAGACCTGTAATCCTTTGACCCATATCCCCTGGGTCTATTGTGAATAGGAGAGTTTTTGTATCGTACTGGGTCATAAAGGTTGCTGTCTTGCCATTTGCCAATTGAAGGGTCGGAGCCTTGTTGACCAATACTTCCGAATCGAACTCCATGGCTATAATGCCTGGCCATTTTTGGATAGCATATTTTACTTTTGCTTCTTTAGGAGAAACTCTTTCCTTGGTCAAGAAATCCCAGTTGAACTTCTTGAAGGAAAGTGTGTATGGAACACCTCCAGGAGCATGGTGTTCATATAAAAGTCCAAATTCATCTGGTCCGATTTGTTGAAGTGAGTTATAAGCATACTCACCTTCTTGAATCAAATGGTGGTGCAACCAAGTTAACTGACCATCTTCTTCTACACGAGCCACTCGAATATAACCATTTTTACGACCAGGACCATTTGCATTTGCTAATAGAATATACTCTTTGCCATTTTGAACCGTGTGAGTCGCAGCCATTTGAACATAAACGTCTGGCACATCGTAGCGTTCAACGTTATTGTCCCAAGTTAGACCACCATCATGACTGGTTGCAACCTGTAGATCTTCTGTCAACCCACGCATAAAGAGTTTGAGGTCCCCATTGTTTAACTGAACAACTGAAGCTTCTGTATTTTGAGCATAATAATTACTCATTGTACTTGAATCGACTACTGTACCATCATAAAGTGTACGATTGTCGTTGACACCACCACCCATATGCCAAGTCTTACCATGGTCGTCTGAGTAGATGATTCGAGATGATTGAGAACCATTGAGGTGGTTGGTACGGTTAGTTGTATAGACAGGAACGACGATTCGACCTTTATGTGGTCCAGTACGAAGGGTAATCCCCACTCCAGGACCTACTCCTAGGAATTTCATCCAATCGGCTTTGACCATCGGAGTAATATCTTGAGGCGCTGACCAGGTCTTCCCGTCGTCATCGCTGTAAGACATCCATAGGTAGCTATCCTTCGCAATTCTAAATGGAGAAGTTTTGTTTGTTGTGAAGTAGATATTGCCCAGTAGCTGGTCACCCTTGTATAGATCACCCTTGTCGCTATAGGCCGGTTTAACAGGTTCTACAACAACACGGTAGTCTGTTGCTTTACCATCTGGAGTGTAAACTGTACCATTTTCTCGAATAGTATAAGCTTCCTGTTCACCTTCTCGATAGAGGAGTTGATAGGTTTTACCATTGATTTCTTTGTAGGCTTCTTCTTTTTGCGAAGACATTCCAAAGATTCCTTTTCCTTCTGGGAACATGTCATAAATGGCAAAAATGCGTTTGGTTTCAGGATCTTGAGTCAGGGTCATATCGATATTCACTGGTGAACCGATTGATGGATCAGAAGCCTTTGGATTGTCACGTAGGTTGGTAATAGTTACTCGATCTCCCCAAGTTTTACCATTATCTTTACTGCGTCTAATGACCATGCCGATATCACCCCAGTCACTCGAATGGAGACGGCGTTCATCTGCACCTGCAATCAGCGTTCCTTTATCTGTCTTGAGAAGGGCTGGGATACGATAACTCTTGATACCATCTTTATTTGGTTGATTGTTCCTACCACCTTCAAAGACGTCTTCTTTCTCAGTGACTTTTGCTCCCTCAGGAAGTTTCTGTTCCAATTCACCTCTTTCAAATAATTGACTTCGTGTTTGAACTTCATCTGGGTTTAAAGCACGATCGTAAACAGTTAGGTTTCGTACTTGTAGGTTTGATGCCCAAACAGTTTTATTGCCCCGTTTGGTTGCTCCAAGTTGAGCTTGATTAACATCTGGCATATCTTTGATGAAGTTACCAGATTTGAGACTTGTTCGAGATAAGACACCATTCACATAAAGACGAACTCGACCATGAGGTAACTCTGCTGTTGGTTGTTCGACAGTAAAGGTCACGGAATTCCATTGTCCAGGACGAACTTTCAAAGGAGCATCTGTATACTTATCATAGAACTGCTCTCCATTAGCGCCACGCCCTTCAATAAGAGCTGTATTATCAAGGACCGACATAGTAAAGTACTCATTTTCCTTGGTGTCACTGGATACAGAAAAGAGATTGTAAAAGCGTGGAGCTGATGCATCTGGTTTGAACTCCATGTGAACTGTAGCATTTTTTAGTTGCTTTAGTTTGTCTAGTTCATTTGATAAATCAACTCTCTGACCATTTGCTGCATTGGTTTCAACATCTTCTTTTTCAAGGACAGGATTAGCATTTTTTAAATCTCTTGAGTAATAGTCACGAGGAATAGCCCCCTGATCCTCTGATTCCTCTTCCTTATTTGCTTCTTCTGCAGGGTTTTCCGTAGAGGATGGAGTTTCTGACTCTGCACTCTCATTTTTTTTCAAATGATCTTGGTCCACCACAACGCCGTTGTCTTGAGCTGCTGCCAATTTATCAGCCAAATCCTTATCCAAATGAGCAAGATCTCCCGAGGACACTTCTTTTGGCAACTCTGATAAACCTTGACCAGGTTCGACAGTTTCTGTATTGGCTCCTGCTGCATTGGCTTGCTCTTGAGCTAAGACTGGATTTGTTCCAAATACCACTGTACCAATCACTACAGATGCCGCCCCAACTGCAAATTTTCGAATTCCGTATCGCTGTTTCCGATCTAAAGATTTGTAATTCATGTTTGTCCTTTCATTTTTCATAAAATAAAGCGCTTTCTTTTTCTTTAAAAATTTTTATTGTCTCTTCAAGAGACAAGTTTTACAAGAAAGTATCCAACTCAATGAGAGCTCCCAATCCTCTCCCATTTCTGCTGAGCCATTCTTTAAGCGCCCAGCAGCCTTTTTCCTCCTTTCACAAGTGACTTTTCCTTTATTATACAATAAAGTCTTATATTTATATCTGTGTTCCCACAGAATAGATTTTACTTTTAAGAATATTTTAATATTTTAAATTTTCTAAAAGTACTTTCAGATTTAGGACATAAAAAGAGAGCTCCTGGGCTCTCTCATTCATTATCTTGCGTACTTAAAAGGAATCTCACTACCACAGAGCCAGTTATAAACTTGGTCATTGACAAAAACATTCATGGCTTCGTGGGCATACTCAGGCATGATGCGATAGGCCTTGTCGCAAGTTAGGCGGTTGTAAATAGCAAACTGGGTAATAGGATAGCAGACATCGTCGTCCAAGCCTGTAATCATCTTGACCTCACCTTGAATGCGATGGGCAAGATTTTTCACATCGATATAGGCGAGGGTCGCCATGATTTCCTCCTCTGTTTCATGGAAAGGATCGTGAAACTTGAAATAACGGAAGAGTTCATCATATGCTTCACTGGTATTGCCAATCTCAAGCACTCGTCTAAAATCAGACAAGAAGGGATAGATGGCAACTGTTCGCTGAATCCGAGGATTGAGAGCAGCTGCAACCAAAGCTAAAGCCCCTCCTTGTGAGGCACCATAGCTAGAAAGTCTTTTCTCATCCACCTGAGATAGACTAGCAACAATTTCAACCAACTGGTAAATATCCAGATAAACATCCTTATAAAAGAGATGTTCACGACCTTCCACAGCACCACGGATGATATGCCCCTTCACCGTATTTCCTAGTGGAGAGCGCAAGCCGTCTTGCGAATAGCCCGACTGGCCACGAACGTCCATGGAAACAACACCGTAACTAGCCACGGTGAAGGACAACATATCGGCCCAGTCCCAACCACGCCCCATATAGCCATGGAAATAGAATATTAGGGGAACTTTACCCTCACTCTTTGGAAGGACGACGCGTGCGTAGACCTTGCCTTCATTGGTTCCTTCAAAAGTGAGCTCATAGCACTTGACTTGGGGAATATGGAAATCTCTTTCCTCCAACTGGTAGGCTGGAAGAGATGAAACTTTTTTGACTTCTTCATCCCAGAAAGCATCAAAGTCTTCTGGAATCTCATCCCGTCCTAGATAGTTCTTGATTTCTTCTAACAAAGCTGGATTTTTCATAGCATGCTCCTTTAGTTTTGTAATCGCTATCATAACTCTAGCATATCTAGGAAGGCAATGCAAGAAAGAATACTAAATAGAAAGTGATTTTAGATTCTCTTTCCTTAAACCTATCGTCTAAAAGTAGTTTTAAAAATAAAAAGAGCGTTTCCGCTCTCTGTGTATCAATAGGTGCTAGCTCCTTTCTCTAGTTTGACGGTTTGGAATTTCTTTTGGTAGGTTACTTTAATAGTCATGTGAGAGTCCTCGTTTCTTTTTGATGACTCTAGTATAAGACCCAAACCTAAAAGCTAGCTTATAGATTTCTTAGAAAAGGCTTAATCCAGATGTTCTCTCTTTTCTAGGTGGAGAGCAATCATGCGCCATTCTGGATCCTCTTGCCAACCTTCTATCGAACTAATGTAGCTGGCAACTTTTCTGGCTTCTTCTAAAATCGGAAAATCTTCGATGATATCCGCCACTTGGAACTCCGGCAGTCCTGACTGTCTGGTTCCAAAAATCTCACCCGATCCGCGCATTTTCAAATCTTCCTCAGCAAGGACAAATCCATTGGTCGTTTCTGTCATGATGCGCATGCGGTCCTTCCCAGAATCCGTCTTGGGATTAGCCACAAGAACAGCATAGGACTGCTTGTCCCCCCGACCCACACGGCCTCTGAGCTGGTGAAGTTGGCTGAGACCGAACCGGTCGGCATCCATGATAATCATGACGGTCGCATTAGGGACATTGACCCCAACCTCGATAACAGTTGTCGAAACGAGAATATCTGTTTTTCGCTCTTTGAAATCCTGCATGATTTGGTCTTTTTCATCACTTTTCATTTTACCATGTAAAAGAGCCACTTCAGCCTTACCAGCAAAATGAGCTGTCAACTCCTCTGATAAGGCAATGGCATTTTTCAGATCCAGGGCTTCTGATTCTTCAATCAAGGGAGAGATGACGTAGGCTTGAGAACCTTTTTGAATTTCTCCCTCTAACCAAGTCAAGACCTGAGGCAGCTGCTCATGCTTAATCCAGCGAGTAACAATAGGCTTCCGCCCTGCTGGCATCTGGTCAATAATAGAAACATCCATATCACCAAAGGCTGTGATGGCCAAGGTTCGTGGAATGGGAGTCGCCGTCATCATGAGGACATCTGGATTGTCCCCTTTTTCACGTAAAATACGCCTTTGCCCCACACCAAAACGGTGCTGCTCATCGATGATAATCAAACCAAGTCGAGCATAATCTACCCCATCCTGAATCAGAGCATGGGTTCCGATAATCAAATCGGCCTCCCCCTTTGCTATGGTCTCCAAGACTTCTCTTTTTTCTGCAGCTTTTAAGGAACCTGTCAAGAGAGCGAGTTTCAAGTCTGGAAAAAGGCTCTGTAAACTTTCAAAGTGTTGCTCTGCTAGGATTTCTGTTGGCACCATGAGAGCTGCCTGATAGCCAGACGTCACCGCCGCAAACATGGCCAAACCAGCAACCACCGTTTTTCCGCTCCCCACATCCCCTTGTAAGAGACGATTCATGTGGTGGTCGGACTTCATGTCAGCCAAAATTTCCTGCAAACTCTTTTCCTGGGCTTGAGTCAGGGCAAATGGCAGATTTTCTTTAGCAGCTGTCACCTTTCCCTTAGACCAATTCAGAACCAGACCGCTTCCCTGAACTCTATTTTCAGACTTGAGTGACTGCAACTGCATCTGAAAATAAAAGAGTTCCTCAAATTTGATCCGACGAAGGGCCTGCTTGTATTCTGCCAAATCCTTTGGAAAATGCATAGCACGAACTGCCTGACAACGGGACATGAGTTTGTATTTGTCCAGCAAAGACTGGGGAAGATTTTCCTCTATCAAGAGGTCCAACCCCTGATCAAAGGCTGTCTTGATAACCTTGACCAGACTGGCCTGACTGATTCCTTGAGCCAGACGATAAACCGGTTGGAGGTCATCTTCCACTTGAGCTAGAACCTTCATCCCAGTCAAACTGGCCTTGGCACGGTCCCATTTCCCAAAGACAGCAAGAGTTGCACCTAACTCTATCTTATCAGCCAGATAGGGTTGGTTAAAAAAATTCACCGCAAAAACGACCTCTCCCTGCTTGAGGCTAAAACGCAGGCGATTGCGCTTGAAACCATAATACTGGACACTGGCAGGAGTCACTACCTGACCAGACAGAACAGCCTTTTCTCCATCTTCCAACTCTAGCACCTGCTTGGTCTTGAAATCTTCATAACGGAAAGGAAAGTAGAGCAAGAGGTCTTGCAAGTTTTCAATTCCTAGTTTGGCGTATTTCTCTGCTGACTTTGGTCCCACACCAGGTAAGACATGCAAGGGTTGGTGTAGATTCATGCTCCACTCCTTTCTTTTTAATAATATTCTCTCGGAATGCGGTCGCTGAGGAGACAAACCACCTCATAGTTAATAGTTCCACGATAGGTCGCTACCTGAGTAGCTGTGATTTCCTGGTCACCGTTGGAGCCAATTAAGGTTACTTTTGTTCCTAGAGGGTAAACCTTAGGTAATCGAATGGTGATTTGATCCATTGAAACCCGACCGACGACTGGGCACGCTTGTCCATCTACCAAGACGGAGAAATTCTGCATGTCTCGTGTCCAACCATCCGCATAACCGATTGGCACCGTCGCGATGACTTGCTCGCTATCCGCTTGATAAGTTGCTCCATATCCCATGCAAGCTCCAGCTGAAACTGTCTTGACATGAACCAGAGCAGATTCCAAGGTCAAGGCTGGTGTCAAATCATAAGGCAAGTTCAGAACCTCTCCACTTGGATTGAGACCATACATGGAATCTCCCATACGGACTGCATTGAAAATAGTCTCTGCATGCCAGAGGGTCGTTGCCGAGTTGCTGGCATG
This sequence comes from Streptococcus sp. HMSC062H02, assembly GCF_001813005.1. GTDB lineage: Bacteria > Bacillota > Bacilli > Lactobacillales > Streptococcaceae > Streptococcus > Streptococcus oralis_S. Next base: position 87,231 of record NZ_KV811121.1, on the reverse strand, counting down.
AACCAGCTCTGGGACTTCCTTCATACTTGCCAAAATAGCTTTAAATCGTTCTAACTGGGTATTAAAATAGGCATCTGATTCTTCATCTGCAGTAGCAAAGTGGGTAAAAATCCCCTCAACGCGAGCACCGTGTTGTTGGAGCAAGGCTTGAGCCTGCTCAGCCTCGCTGGCTTCTCGAAAACCAATTCGTCCCATCCCTGAGTCAATCTTGAGGTGAACCGTTAAGCCAGATAAATCTGTCTCCCTAGCTAAGAGAGCTTGAATCCACTCCAGTCCAGCCACTGTCAAGGTGATGTCGTATTCTTTAGCTAGGCCAATAGCTTCTAACTCAGATACACCTAGAATGAGGATTTTCTTGCTGAGTCCAGCCTGACGAAGTTCAATAGCTTCATCAATATTGGAAACACAAAATCCATCAACATCATCCTGAATCGCCATCGCAACGGCAACAGCTCCATGACCATAAGCATTGGCCTTGACCACTGCCCACTTGAGCGTTCTTTCAGGGATATGAGCCCCCATTTGCAGAATATTTTGTCGAATAGCTCCCAGATGAATCAGAGCCTTGGTTGGTCTATGTGGACTAGCTTTCATGATTTTCCTCCAAAATGACACTGGCTGTCACAAACTGATCTGTATGGCTGATTGACAGCCAAATTTTTCCTGAAAATGGTGCCTGACTAAAATAGGGAGCTCCTCGTTCATTGTTCAAAACTTCCAAATCCTGAAAGGTCAGCTTGCCAATTCCTGTCCCCATAGCCTTGGAAAAGGCCTCCTTAGCCGACCAGCGGCCTGCCAAGTATTCGATCTGTCTGCGCCCTTTGAGACTGGTAAAACGCTCCATTTCTTTAGGGGTCAGCACGCGCTTAGCAAAGCCCTCACGTCGTGTAACTGCGTTTTCTATCGAAGCCAATTCTTCGATGTCAATTCCGTGTCCAACTATCATACTCATAAAAGGAGCTGAGATTCCCCCAACTCCATCCTTTTCACTTATTTTGTTAAGGTAGTATAAATTTCTTCTACCAAGGCTACTGTATTTTCCCAACCTAGACAAGGGTCAGTTATGGAGTAACCAAAGACCTCTGGTTGATTTTGGCGACCGTCTGCTAGGTAAGATTCGATCATAAAGCCTCGAACCGTCTTTTTAATCTTTTCATTCCAGTCACGATTCAGCAAGGCTTGACGAACAATGCGAATTTGTTCCATATACTGCTTGCCTGAATTGTCATGATTGGTATCGATGATAATGAAAGGATTTTCAAGTCCCATAGTCTCATAGCGATTGATGGCATTTAAGAGGGTTTCATAGTAGAAATTGGGTTCATTTTTACCATATTCGTTCATGGCACCACGAAGGATAACGTGGGCCAAAGGATTTCCTGAAGTTTCCACTTCTTGGCCATGGTAAAGGAAGGTTTGCTTGTTTTGAGCCGCATAGATGGCATTAAACATGACCCCAAGATTTCCAGATGTTGGATTTTTCATCCCAACCGGAGCATCAATCCCAGAGGCTACAAAGCGGTGTTCCTGGTCTTCCACTGAACGAGCCCCTACAGCATGGTAGCTGACCAGATCATCAACCAAAACGAGATTTGACGGATAAAGCATCTCATCAGCTGTCGTCAAGCCCGTCTCCGTAATCACACGGTAGTGTAGCTGACGAACAGCCTGCAAACCATTGATGAGACTAGGCGCTTCGCTGGTATTTGGTTGATGAATCATTCCCTTATAGCCATCTCCATTGGTACGAGGTTTAGCCGTATAGACACGCATCACGATAAAGATTTTATCCGCAACTTTTTTCTGCAAGTCTGCTAAGCGACGAGCGTATTCGAGAACTGCTTCTTCATTGTCAGAAGAGCAAGGCCCCATCACCAAAAGGATGCGGTCGTCCTCACCCGAGATGATAGCTGCTAACTCTCTATCGCGGGCTTCTTTCTTTCGCAAGGCTTCAGGTGACAACTGGGTCGCAGCCTTGATTGCTTCAATATCAATTTCTTGACCTTTTTCGATAAATGCCATCTTACTCTCCTAGCGTTTGGTAAATTTCGCGAACAAGTGCTTCTGTGTTGTCCCATCCGAGACACGGATCTGTAATGGACTTCCCAAAAACTTCTGGCTCATTTTGACGTCCATCTTCTAGATAGGACTCAATCATAAAACCACGAACATATTTTTTGATTTTCTCATTCCAGTCACGGTTAATCAAGGTCTGACGAACGATACGGATTTGATCCATATATTGCTTGCCTGAATTGTCATGATTGGTATCGATGA
>NZ_KV811121.1:34593-84854 GCF_001813005.1 Streptococcus sp. HMSC062H02 | reverse complement strand
TGCCTGAATTGTCATGATTGGTATCGATGATAATAAAGGGATTTTCCAAGCCCATCTTTTCATACTGATCAATGGTATCCATCAAATTGTCATAGTAGTAGTTGGGAATATTTTTCCCGTATTCGTTCAAGGCACCGCGAAGAATGGCGTGGGACAATGGATTTCCCGTTGTTTCCACCTCTTTACCGAGGAAAAGGAAACTCTGTTTATTTTGCGCTGCGTAAATCCCGTTAAACATGACATTGAGATTTCCAGATGTTGGATTTTTAAATCCTGTTGAAAAGTCTGCTCCACTCGCTACAAAACGGTGCTGTTGATCCTCTACAGAACGAGCTCCAACAGCCATATAAGAAATCAAATCATCCACCAGCGGAAGATTTTCAGGATAAAGCATCTCATCCGCTGTTGTCATACCCGTTTCGGTAATCACACGGTAGTGTAGCTGACGAACAGCCTTGATCCCATTGATCAAGCTAGGAGCTTCTGTCGCATTTGGTTGATGAATCAAGCCCTTATAGCCATCTCCATTGGTACGAGGTTTAGCTGTATAGACACGCATGACCATAAAAATACGGTCTTTGACCTCTTCTTGCAAAGCAGATAGACGCTTGGCATACTCAAGAACCGCCTCTTCGTTATCAGATGAACATGGTCCAATCACCAAGAGAATACGCTGGTCTTCCCCACGGATGATGGCTTCCAATTCCTGATCACGTTGATTTTTTCTCGCAAGAGCCGCTCCCTCTAATTTAGACAAGGCGCGAACTTCTTCAATGTTAATTTTAGGACTTTTAGCTTTAAATACCATGATTCATCTCCTTATAAAGCAAACGGACACCAAGCAAAAAATGATTTTTACCAGGTATCCGCCTGTATCTTATCTCATATTATTGTCTCTTACCATGACAGTTCTTGAATTTCTTACCTGATCCACATGGGCATTGGTCGTTCCGTCCGATTTGGCTCAAGTCCAAATCTTCTGGAAGGCTTGCCTGCTGCGCTGCGATATTACGAGTCGCAGTTGTACTGATATTGTGTTCAGTTTGCGGACGTTCTTGTTCATGGATTTGTGCTTTCATCATCAAGCGGGTCACATCGAATTCAATCGATCCAATCATGTCGTTAAACATGCGGAAACCTTCTGCTTGATATTCTACAACAGGGTTGTTTTGGGCATATCCACGAAGACCAACAGCATTTCGCAACTGGTCAAGAGCATCGATATGGTCTGTCCACTTGTTGTCTACAACACGTAGAATCAAGACTTTTTGGAATTCTTTCACTGCATCTTCGTCACGAAGCTTAGCAACTTGGCTGTCATAGACTTTCAAGGCACGTTGGAAAAGTTCATCTTTGATAGCTTGGTCTGACAAACCTGCAAGGTCTGAACGGCTAATTGAATCTTCTGGAAGCAAGTTATACTTAGCAAAGTTCAAGATCGCTTCCAATTTTTCATCTTCTTTCGAACGTGCATGTGCATCCACGATACGGCCAATTGTTCGACGGATCATAGCATGGATTTCTGGTGCCAAGTCACGATCTGCAGTAATGACATCATAACGTTGTGCATAGATGATCTCACGTTGTTCACGCATAACGTCGTCGTATTGAAGGACTTGTTTACGAGTGTCGTAGTTGTTTCCTTCGACACGTTTTTGAGCTGCTTCAACTTGACGGGTTAACATGCGAGATTCGATGGCTTCGTCAGACATATTCAGACGTTCAAAGACACCTTTCAAACGTTCTGAACCGAAACGTTTCATCAAATCATCTTCAAGAGACAAGTAGAATTGTGACTCACCTGGGTCTCCTTGACGACCTGAACGTCCACGAAGCTGATTATCAATACGGCGACTTTCGTGGCGCTCAGTACCGATAACGCAAAGCCCACCAAGCTCACGAACTCCTTCACCAAGCTTAATGTCGGTACCACGACCGGCCATGTTGGTTGCGATGGTAACAGCACCACGTTGACCAGCGTTCATGATGATTTGCGCTTCTCTATAGTGGTTCTTCGCATTCAAGACTTCGTGAGGAACACCTGCTGCTACTAATTTCTTAGAAAGGAAGTCACTCGTTTCAACGGCAACTGTACCTACCAAGACCGGCTGACCTTTTTGGTAACGAGCTTTTACATCTTCAACTACAGCCTTAAATTTCGCATCAAGACTTGCATAGAGAAGGTCTGAGTGGTCGATACGTTGAATTGGACGGTTGGTTGGGATTGGGATAACACGAATGTTGTAAATTTCGCGGAATTCTTCTTCTTCTGTTTTACCAGTACCTGTCATACCTGCCAATTTCTTATACATACGAAAGAGGTTTTGATAGGTAATAGAAGCTGAAGTCTTGGTCTCATCTTGGATTGGCACACCTTCTTTTGCTTCGATCGCTTGGTGCAAACCATCCGAGTAACGACGACCTTCCATGGTACGACCTGTAAATTGGTCGACGATCAAGATTTCCTGCTCTTCACTAACCACATAGTCGATATCGAGAATCATGATATAGTTGGCACGGAGGGCATTGTCGATAAAGTGAGTAAGAGCTACATTTTCAATGTCGTAGAGATTTTCTAGTTTGAAGTAGCTTTCTGCCTTGTCAATACCAGAGTCTGACAAACCGATCGTCTTAGACTGAACGTCAATGATATAGTCGTCCTTGTCCAAAGATTTCACGAAGTGGTCTGCCATATGGTAGAGTTGGCTTGTTTCAACTGCATTGGCACCTGAAACGATCAATGGTGTACGAGCTTCGTCGATCAAAATAGAGTCAACCTCATCGACCAAGGCATAATTGAGTGGACGTTGCACCATGTTTTCTGCACGAACGACCATGTTATCACGAAGGTAGTCGAAACCAATCTCTGAGTTGGTTGAGTAGGTAATATCGCAAAGATAAGCTTCTTTTTTCTCCATTGGAGATTTTGCTGCCAAGTTGATCCCTACTGACAGACCGAGCCATGAGTACAATTCACCCATTTCAGTCGCGTCACGTTCTGTTAGGTATTCATTGACTGTAACTACGTGAACCCCTTTACCTGCAAGGGCATTGAGGTACACTGGCATAGTCGCTGTCAAGGTCTTCCCTTCACCCGTACGCATCTCTGGAACGTCACCATGGTGAAGAACAATCCCACCCATGACCTGAACCTTATAAGGGAAGAGCCCAAGGACACGTTTTGCAGCTTCACGAACTACTGCAAAAGCCTCATATAGCAATGAATCAAGTGATTCACCCTTGTTGTATCGTTCTTTAAATTCGTCAGTTTTCGCTTTTAGTTCTTCGTCTGACATTGCAGCCATTTGGCTCTCATAGTTAAGAACCTTATCAGCCATTTTTTCCAGACGACGAAGTTCTCCTTTATCATTTTCAATAATCGTTTTTAAAATATTAGCCATGATTTTCCTTACTTTTTATTCTGAATATTTTAGAATGTTCTTTTAATTTTAGCATATTTACCATTATTTTTCAAGAAAGAATCCTTAATTTACAACGGAAAAGACCAGTCAAAATTCAGCTTTTTTTGCATCAATCTTCTGTTGCTATTTTTTTGTTTTTTGTTCGTGAGGCATGCTTGATGACCCAGGCACAACTTGGACTCAAATCCTCCTTTTGCCAAGTTTGAAGTATCTTTTCAAACTTATCAGGATCTTCCTTGTACAAATCATTTAGATTATTGGCTACACTTTTTTGAATAGACTTGTCTCTATCATCTTTTAGATCGGTCAGAATAGTGGTAAACTCCTCAAAATAATCCAATACCACGGTTTGTTTCTTAGCCCAAGGCAGACGGATACGCATACATTCGCTGGCAAGTCTACGAACGCGCAAATTTTCATCCCGACTCCATTCTAACAGCAAAGCCATTGTAGCCTTAGGATAGCGAGCCAGCAAAGGTCTCATAGAAAATTCTCCAGTAAATCGCTTGGTTAGTTCCTTACTAAAGGCCGCGCTCAATTCAAATTCCTTGTCCCCATATAGCTCTACATATTTTCCGATTGGCCAAAGCCAATATCCTTCTGAGAACATACCTAAACCACCCTCCAACTCGGGACCCAAAATTTTCTCAAAAACCTTGAGAGAGTCCTCATAAGATAGGGGAAGGCAATCTTTGATACTTTTAGCCAAGAGTTCTTGACGCTGGCTAAACTCCAACTCTTCCAAGTCTTTTTCTACCAACAACCTAAACTTTCGCTCATCAAATGCAGGGGACGCTTCTTGCAACCGTCGACTCAAATCCCTAGCATAAGCCAAGTCATAATAATCTTTTACTTTTTTAGCCATTTTTCAAATCCCTTAATCTTCATTTTACGGGACTTATTATATCATACAGACAGTCCGTCAACAAAAATATTTTCATATCTCCAACTATTTTAACAAGAAAGAGAAAAGGACTAGAAGCTAGTCTGGTCCTTCATTTGTTAATGTTTAATTTCCCAAGAATATAGGCAATATCCCAAAATACCAAAAGAGATTGATCCAGAAGGCCAAGCAAAAGATGATGCCAAAGATGAGAAGACTGATTTTTTTAATCAGCACGGAGTATAGGATGGATAAAACTCCAAAAACCACAAAGAGTTTTTTCATAACGAAATAATATACTGAAACTCCTCCTATTTGCCAATCCCAAGGAAGGAAAAACATGAGGAACCAGAGAAGGCAAATCGTAAGAATATATCTCTTGTAGTGCGCTTCAAGAAAGGCTTTTGTTTTCTCCATAGCAAACCTCCATTTGAGTCACTGTCTCTTCCCTTTTATTATACCAAAAAAACCTGGAAAAAGCTTTCCAGGTTCGGATTTGAAATCACTAGTCCTACTAGAGAAATTCCTTTATTCACAGGCTGATTCACTTTATTGACTTGATGAAGATGTTCCAAAATCGACCTTAGGAACTGTCTTGGCTTCTTCTGTTTCTTTAAAGGTTTCAGCTTCTTTAAAGTTCATCATATTCGCAAAAAGCACGGTTGGAAAACTTCTCAACTTTTGATTGTACTCAGCTGCAACCTTATTATAGTCCTTGCGTGCTACAAAAATACGATTTTCACTGCCTGAAAGTTCGACCATTAGTTGCTCAACATTTTGATTGCTCTTGAGCTCTGGATAATTCTCCGTCAAGGAAATCAAGCGGGAAAGAGCAGAGCTCAATTCTCCCTGAGCCTTTTGGTTTTCTTCCGATGTCACTGAGCTACTACCGATTTTAGCTCTAGCATCCGCAATCTTGGTAAAGACTTCGGTTTCATGATTCATTTGTCCTTTAACGGACTCCACCAAGTTACCAATCAAGTCCGAACGACGTTGGAGGGCTGTCGAAACATCGGCCTGAGCCTGCTCCACTTTAGTCTGTTCACCAACCAGACCATTATAGGTCGTCACTGCGGAACAACTTCCCAGAACTAGTAGTCCAAAAAAGATCGCCACTATTGAGAGAATTACTTTATTTTGTTTCATATCAAAACCTTAACACTTTCTTTTATCAACTTTTCTGAGAAAATACTCAGATTTTAAATCAATTTCCCAAACTTTGTTTTTATTTTTAATTAAGGAGTGAACTCTTGCAAAGGAGTCACCTTACTGTATGGAAAAATCGGTTTGTGCAATATATGATCACTCACCAGTCATCAGACGAACCGCCACCATCAAAGCCACCGCCGTCCCAGCCTCCAGATGAGTCGGAGCCTGAGTCAGACCAAGAAGAACCTGAATCAGACCAAGAGGAACCTGAGTCTGATGAGTCACTGCCCCACCAGCCACCGCCAGAATCATCTCCACGTGAACCACGACCACCAAATAGAAATCCGATAATCATCACGATGAAGTAAATGAGAACTCCAAATACGATAACTCCGTCGCTCGAACTGCTTTTTCGATGACGTCTCGAAGAACTACTCTCACCAGCATACCTTTCAAGTTCCCTTAAGCGACTAGAGTTGGTAGTATAGTCGTAACTACTTTTAGAACTTGAAGCAGTCGTACTCGATCCACTATAGAACATGTAGTTGAGATTATTGACTATTGAGAGAACACCCTTGTTATAGTCACCATTTTTAAAGTAAGGACGTGCTGTTGTCAAGAACCTGTGAGTCTGATAGTCAGTGATCTTACTGGCCACATTATTACTGGTTTCAATCCGTGATTTTCTATCTTGGACTGCTACCACAATCAAGACACCGTGATTATCTCCCGAGTAGCCAATCTTCCAAGCCCTAGCTGTTTCATTGGCTACAGTCTCGATTGTTTCTCCATCTAGGCTTTTCACAACGTAAACACCCATCTGGAATTTTTCTGATTTTTTACTATTGACATTATTCAATTCTCGAATTTGACTTATAGTCTCATCCGTTAGATAGTGATCCGGGTCATAGATCCCGTACTCAGGTTTTTCAGGTGCTGTGAATGCTGACAAGAAGAGAAAGACCATCAGCAGTCCAAGCAAGCGAACCAACAAACTATGTTTAAATAATCTGCCTTTTTTCATAATAACCTCCCTGATAAAGGAAAATTGATTTAAGGAATTATAGCATTTTGATTTTTACAAAAAAAGTGCAATTTCATTACAAATAGGTTACAAAAGCCATAAAAATGATTGAACTTTGATGACAGATTTTTCCTTCGATTTGACAGGATTTTTTCACCTATTTTATAGAAAAAAAGAAGACAGACTAGTCTTCTTTTCAGTTATTCTTATTGAAAAATAAGCAAGGCTTACTTGCGTTTTCTTGCAATCAAATGAATCGGGGTTCCTTCAAAGACAAAGGCCTTGCGGATTTGATTTTCCAAGAAACGCAGGTAAGAGAAGTGCATGAGTTCTTCTTCATTGACAAAAATGACAAAGGTTGGTGGTTTGGTTGCCACTTGGGTTGCGTAGAAAATCTTGAGGCGTTTTCCTTTGTCTGTCGGTGTTGGATTGATAGCAATGGCATCCATAATCACATCGTTCAAGACTGCCGATGGGATACGGGTGTTTTGACTCTCGCTAATTTGCTTGATCATCTCAGGCAGTTTGTGGAGTCGTTGCTTGGTAAGAGCTGAAACAAAGACAATCGGTGCGTAAGGCAGATATTGGAACTGCTCACGGATATCCTCTTCCCATTTTTTCATGGTGTGGTTGTCTTTGTCAAGAGTATCCCATTTGTTGACCACGATGATCATTCCTTTACCCGCTTCGTGGGCAAAACCTGCGATACGCTTGTCGTACTCACGAATACCTTCTTCGGCATTGAGAACCATCAAGACTACGTCCGAACGGTCAATGGCACGCATGGCACGCATGACAGAGTATTTTTCTGTATTTTCGTAGACTTTACCTGATTTACGCATACCCGCCGTATCAATCATGGTAAACTCTTGTCCATCCGTATCTGTAAAGTGGGTATCAATGGCGTCACGCGTTGTTCCAGATACTGGACTAGCAATCACGCGGTCTTCTCCCAAAATAGCGTTAATCAAACTTGATTTTCCAACGTTAGGACGGCCAATCAAGCTAAATTTAATCACGTCTGGATTTTCTTCTTCAACTTCGTGTGGTAGATTTTCCACAATAGCATCCAGCACATCACCCGTACCAATACCGTGGACAGACGAAATTGGCAGTGGTTCACCCAATCCTAGCGCATAGAAATCAAAGATATCATTTCGCATCTCAGGGTTGTCAACCTTGTTAACGGCAAGGATAACAGGTTTATGGGTTTTATAAAGTTTACGAGCTACGTACTCGTCCGCATCTGTAATCCCTTCTTTCCCAGAAACTACAAAGACGATGACATCCGCTTCTTCCATAGCGATTTCTGCCTGGTGCTTGATTTGTTCCATAAAGGGAGCATCGACATCGTCAATCCCTCCCGTATCAATCATACTAAAGGAACGATTGAGCCACTCACCCGTTGCATAGATACGGTCACGTGTCACGCCCTCGACATCTTCTACGATTGAGATCCGCTCACCAGCGATCCGATTAAATAGGGTTGATTTCCCAACATTGGGACGTCCCACAATGGCAATAGTTGGTAAGGCCATGTTTTCTCACTTTCTACAATAACTTTTTCTGTTCTAGATTCTTCCGAGTTGAACTAGGTTCAGCTTGACCAAACTGCTCTGCCAAACGTTGACTCCAAGAGGTCGTCGCACGCGCACCAGCATAGTCTGCCTGTACTTTGTCATAGTCCAAAATCGCCGCTACTGGCTGTTCTTGGTATTCCTCTTCAAATACCACTTGGTTCAAAGGCAGTCTTGGTTTGACCTCGTGTTGTTGATCTGGCACGCCAAGGGCAATCCCAAAAACAGGGTAGGTATAGTCAGGTAGGTTAAAAAGCGCTGCCACTTCTTCTGACTTGTAACGAACCAAACCGATGATAACACCACCATATCCCAGACTCTCTGCTGCAAGCAAGGTATTTTGCCCCGCAAGCGCAGCGTCCACAGACGTGATAAGGAGACCTTCTACCCCTTGAGGTTGGAAAGTGTCCGTATGAAGGCTTGCTCCCTTTTCCGCTCGATTCAAGTCACCAACAAAGAGCAAAAAGGCTGCTGACTGGCGAATGGCTTCCTGAGGAACCAATTCATATAAGGCATCTTTCTTCTCTTGACTACGTACAAGAATCACAGAATAGGATTGGAAATTTTTCCAAGATGACGCCATTTGTCCAGCAGTCAAAATCTCGTCCAAGTCCGCTTGAGGAATTTCTTGCTCCTTAAAGCGACGAACTGAAGTATGGGCTTTCATCAGTTTAATGGTTTCTGTCATCGGCGATTTTCTCCTTCTAGTCTTGTCTCCTCAGCTAAATAACGGATTCGTTCCATGACCCGTCTAGCTTCCCAAGTCTCGTCATTTCCATTCTTTCCTTTGGCAAAATGTTTTTCCAAATCTTGGAAATTAAAGTTGGAAGTAAAGAAGGTCGGCAAATCTTCCTGCATGCGGTACTGAAGAATGACTTGAAGAATCTCATCACGCACCCAAGGTGTCGACTGCTCTGCACCAATATCATCCAAGACCAATACTTCTGCTAATTTGATCTCATCCACCAAGGTCTTCACTGATCCTTCACCGATGGCATTTTTCACATCAATGACAAAGCTTGGATAGTGGAGAATCGTCGTTGATGCTCCACGTTTTTCAGATAGGTCATGAGCTAAGGCCGCCATCATGAAACTCTTACCGACACCAAAATCTCCGTAAAGATAGAGACCTTTTCGGATACTAGGGTAAAGGTCAACAAAGGCATAGAGTCTCTCAAAAATCGGTAATCGTCCTAGATCATCCAGGTCAATCTGAGCCAACTTCGCTTTCTTGAGACTGGCTGGTAGATTGATCAATTTGAGACGATTCTTAATTGCAGCCTCTTTTTCTGCCGCGATTAGTTCTGGTGTTTCTTCATAAGACACATCCGCATAACCGTGATTCATAACCAAGATAGGCTTGTAGCCACGCGCTATATAGTCCGCATCCCCACGAAGAAACTTGTCACGTTCTGTGATATATTGGTTGAACTTGGAGATGCTACGATTCAACTCCTCTGGACTGAGGGATTCTTTCTGGATAAAAGCCGCCACATCTGGGTCTTTCATAATCTGCTGGACTAAGTCCTGATACTGAAAACGACTTGTCTGACGTTTGATAACGTCACCCACACTTTCCATCTAGTCTCCTCCTTCTTCTAATCGGGCTAACATTTCTTGTTTTTTACGTTCTAGTTCCAGACGAGTTTCCTCGCTGGTTTGATTTTTATATTCTGGATTACTCCACTTGGGAACATTTGTCTTAGTCGAGTTCGTTTTCGATTTTTGGTCTTCTTGCCCTTTTTGCTGGTGTTCTCGAATCCGAAGCACGGCTTCCTCTGCTGTCCGAATCTTGCGATAGGCATAGTCGTTTGCGACCTTCATGGCATATTTCTCATTGACATTGGCCGAATCAACCTTGTTAAAGGTTAGAAGCAAGACGATATTGATGACTTCATCCAACAAGCCTAAAGACGCCATCTGGTGAAGGAGTTCTCTTTCACTTTGGGTGATGTTCCCCTTACGCGTTTGCTTGATTTCGGCTAAAAAGTGCAGGGGAGTTTTATTTTTGGCTTCCCTGATAATGGTCATTTCTTTGGGGCTAAAGTCAGAAGTAGCTGGTTTTTGTGCTATCTTTTCACGCATGCGTTTGACAGAAATAACCTGAGCTACAGCTGTCGCCTTAGCTAATTGATAGGTTTCAAACCAGGTCCATTTTTTTTCATCTGCAATGGCGAACAATTCCAAAACATCCGCCTGCTCGTCTTCAAAACGCAAGCCATCTCGAGCCATCAGACGCTGGAAATGTTCCAAGTCAAAATCATTTTTTAACTTGCTTTTAGACTCGCTTGGTGTCACTTCTTCAGTCAGGGTTGGAAAGACTTGGCTCAAAGAAACAGAGAGTGCTTCTCCCTCACTTGGAGTCTGCTTCATAGCAGAAACAGCTGTATCCCCAATCTTTTTCTCTAATAATCTGCTATAGACAGAATGACTTAGAAATTCTTGACTGGAAAGGGGAGAATGAAGCTGTAATTCATAGACATTCTCCTTCTGATAAAGGGTCAACAGATCGAAGGCAGATAAGACTTTGAAGGATTGGAGCAAGGTCGGCATGCCAAAGTTTAAGTGGTTGAGGATATGGGAAAAGAGGTGTTCCTTTTGCCCACCATCCCAAAAGGTAATGGTATATAGATAGAGGCTCAGTGCCTCCTGACCGATAATCGGGAGGTAGCACTGCACCAGAGAAGAGGTATCTTGCGACACCCGATTATTCTTTAGAAAAGAAAAACGGTCATTTGGTTTCATCTATTTTTCCTTTTTCTTCTTAGAGGACTGGGTGATCTGCTGAAGCAGACTCTCCAACTCACTCACATCCTTAAAGCTACGGTAAACACTGGCAAAACGAACATAGGTGATCTCATCAAGCTCTGCCAATTCTTCCATGACTAAGGACCCAATATATTCACTTTGGATCTCATTCTCACTGCGACTACGGAGTTTTTGCTCGATGCGATTGACCACCATGTTGATTTCATCACTTGACACAGGACGTTTCTGGGCTGAGCGGATAATCCCATTAAAGATTTTATCTCTTGAAAACTGCTCTCGCGTACCGTCTTTTTTGACGACAACCAGCGTTCTTTCTTCTACTCGTTCATAGGTTGTAAAACGATGCTGACACTCGTCGCACTCACGTCTTCGGCGGATGGTATTTCCTTCTTCGGCTTGTCGACTATCAACAACACTAGACTTGGTAGCCCCACATTTTGGACAACGCATGCACTTCCCTCCTTGTCGTTTTCTTTTCATTATACCATTTTTTGAGCAATTCCCAAAACAATTCTTATTTTTACTTGACAAGTTTTTTGTTTTATTGTATTATTTGATTAGAACAATAAAGGAAAAGAAAGGAGACTATGATGTCCTGGTCATTTGATAATACAAAACCGATTTATTTACAGATTATGGAAAAAATCAAATTACAGATTGTTTCCCATGAACTGGAACCCAATCAACAGCTCCCTACCGTGAGAGATTTGGCGAGCGAGGCTGGGGTCAATCCCAATACCATTCAGCGCGCCTTGTCTGACCTCGAACGTGAAGGATTTGTATATAGCAAGCGGACAACTGGTCGATTTGTCACCGAGGATTTGGACCTCATCCTTCAGTCCCGCAAACAACTTTCCGAGGAGCAACTGCAACAATTCGTCTCTTGCATGCTCCAATTTGGCTACAAAAAAGAAGAACTGCCAAATGTATTAAGCGACTATATTAAAGGAGTTTAAGACTATGACACTACTAGCACTTGAAAATGTAACAAAATCATATGGAGCAACTGCGGCACTTGACAATATCTCACTAGAGATCTCAGCCGGAAAGATTGTCGGGCTCCTTGGACCAAACGGATCCGGGAAAACAACCCTAATCAAACTGATCAATGGCCTCCTTCAACCAAATAAAGGACGTGTTCTCATTAATGGACAGGATCCAAGTCCTGCTACCAAGGCGATCGTTTCCTATCTGCCAGACACAACCTACCTCAATGAAGAGATGAAGGTTAAGGATGCTCTAACCTATTTTAAAACCTTCTATCAGGATTTCAATCTCGAAAAAGCCCAACACCTTTTAGCCGATCTCGGTATTGATGAAAACAGTCGCCTCAAGAAACTATCAAAAGGGAACAAGGAAAAGGTCCAACTCATCCTGGTTATGAGCCGTGAAGCCCGCCTCTACGTTCTGGACGAACCAATCGGAGGCGTGGATCCAGCTGCCCGTGATTATATCCTTAATACCATCATCAACAACTATTCCCCAACCTCTACGGTGCTGATTTCAACCCACTTGATTTCAGATATTGAGCCAATCTTGGATGAGATCATCTTCCTCAAAGACGGGAAAGTCGTCCGCCAAGGAAATGTTGATGATATTCGTTACGAGTCAGGTGAATCAATTGACCAGCTCTTCCGCCAGGAATTTAAAGCCTAAGCAAAGGAGATTATTATGTTTTGGAATCTAGTTCGTTATGAATTTAAAAATGTCAATAAGTGGTATCTGGCACTCTACGGTGCTGTGCTTGCAATTTCAGTTTTGCTTGGAGCTTTTATTAGCAGTCTTAGCCAGAGTTACAATCCTAACAATTCTGCTTATTTCATCTTCTTTTTAGTACTAGTCTTTGGAGGACTCAGCGTCACTCTTTTGATTGCAACAATCTTTTTAATCATCCGAAGATTCAAAGGTAGTGTTTATGACCGCCAAGGGTACTTGACCCTAACCCTACCTGTCTCAGAGCACCAAATCATCACCGCAAAACTCTTCAGTGCCCTTGTCTGGTACATCTTAGGTTGTGTCGTCTTTATCTTGAGTATATTGATTATCTTCTTCTTAACACCAGTTGAAAAAGACTTCACTATCCTCTATGACTTCATTTCCAATTACATCAGCTACGGCTGGCTGTATGCCCTATCACTATTTGTCGGTTCAATCGCATGGATTTTATCCATTTACCTCTCCATCTCTATCGGGCAACTCTTTAACGAGTATCGAACAGCTATGGGGATTCTAGCCTATATCGTTATTTCAATCGTTATTGGTTATGTTTCTCTCTTCTTAAGAGTTGACAATGACTATAACGTAATGGCTGGTACAGAAATCTTACGCGATCTCTTTTTATCAGCTATCTACTATCTCGGAACCTACTACATCTTGAAAAACAAGGTTAATTTGCAATAAAAAATGCCCAGCTAGAAAGCTGGGTTTTTCTTTAACTCAATATCAAACTGGCTACGATGGGACTGACAAAGACGTAGAGAATACCAGTGACACCGATAGCCAAGCCACCCATGGCTCCTGCTACTGAGCCGTATCGAAAGGCTGTTCCCGTTCCGACAGCATGACCTGTCCCTCCAAGGGAGAGTCCGACAGCCACTGGATCGTCAATCTTCAACCACTTCAAAAGGGTTGGACCGATAACACTGGTCAAGATCCCAGTCGCCACTACGACGACCAAGGTCACAGTCGTCAAACCTTGCAATTTTTCTGTGATTCCCACCGCCATGGCGGTTGTCACTGACTTGGGAAAGAGAGAAATGGCTAGGAAAAAGTCCATGCCAAAGATTTTCGCCACTATGGCAGTGAAGCTAGTGTTGACAACTACTGCTAGCAGACTACCAAAGAGAATACTCCGTGCATGGTGCTTCATCAGATGAAAACTCTTATAAAGCGGAATCCCTAGAGCTACGGTCGATGGGACTATCAAGTTGTTCAGATAAACACCACCTTGGTAGTAATCTTGATAAGAAATACCCGTCGCCTTAAGGAAAATAATGATAAAAATGGCTGACAAAAGCAGGGGTGTTGTCAAGGGATGGGGAAAACGTCTGTAAATCAACATCCCCACTAGATAAGCTAGGATAGATAATGCAATCCCAAACAGAGGATTGGATACAAATTCGCTCATTTGGCATCTCCTTTCTCATAATCTCCCTCAAATCGTCTCTTGATAAACTGAACCACTAGGGCAATAAGGATAATGTTGATGACAGCCGCAAAAAAGACAATCAAGACGATGGGTAAAAGATAAGGGGCAATCACATCAAACTTTTCCATGATACCCACTGCTGGCGGCAAAAAGAGAATGGTCATATTGGCCAGCAAGAAATTTCCAACCATGTTGACATGTCTGGTCCTTAGCCACTTGAACTGTAAGGCTAGAAAGAGAATAATCAAACCGATAATACTGCCTGGGATGGGCAGATGAAAGAAACTAGAAATTCCCTCTCCGATAAGAGAAATCACAAAGAGAATCATTAATTGAACATATAATTTCATCCTAAACTCCACGAAATAGACTTCTTGCATACCAGTTTACTCTTTTTTCAGAAAATTTCAAGGAAATATCGCAATTCTTCTCTCTTGCAAGGATTAGTTAAAAGTAGTATAATCATTGCATGCGCAATCATCTTGTGTTGTAGAGACAGTCAGTAATGACTTTGTGATTTTACTTTGAAAAGAAAGGAGAAAGCAATGAGCTATTTGGAAAAGTGGTTTGATTTCAATCGTCGTCAGAAAGAAATTGAAGGTCTCTTGGAAGAGACCATTGCCCAGCAGAGTGACCAAAGTCTGACCTTGAAAGAGTTTTACCTGCTCTACTATCTGGACTTGGCCCAAGAAAAATCTCTACGCCAGATTGACCTGCCAGATAAACTTCATCTGAGCCCGAGCGCTGTTTCTCGGATGGTGGCTCGCTTGGAAGCCAAAAATTGCGGTCTACTTAGTCGCATGTGTTGTGATCAAGATAGACGTTCTAGCTTTATCTGCCTGACAAGTGATGGGCAAAAGACACTGGCCTCTCTACAGAAGGCTGTCGAAGAAAGCTTGGAAACAGGTTTGGATTTCTTGATTTAAGATGATTTTAGAAAAAAGTTGCGTGCGCAATCATTTTTCTTGACATTCTCTTTTACAAGGAGTAAAATAAAGTCATCATTAAACAAAGGAGTTTTTAAAATGATTGAAATTACCTATCTAGATGCCAGCAAGAACGAAAGAACTATAACGTTCGAATCTTATGACGACTTTGATCGTTCACAACAAGCTTGCCTTATCGGCCTCGCAGACTACTACCCAGTCCAAAAATTAACTTACAACGGTCATGATTTGGACTACCATGGGACTTATGGAGATGTCTTCTTCTATCTCATGAAACAAGATTTAAGCCAATATAACTAAAAAAGGAGAAATACAATGGCAAAAGCAATTACAGATGCAACATTCGAACAAGAAACAAAAGACGGTTTGGTCTTGGTAGACTTCTGGGCAGCTTGGTGTGGTCCATGTCGTATGCAAGGTCCAATCTTGGACAAATTGTCTGAAGAACTTTCAGAAGATGTCTTGAAAATCGTTAAAATGGACGTTGATGAAAATCCAAACACAGCTCGTGCTTTTGGAATCATGTCTATCCCAACCCTTCTCTTCAAAAAAGACGGCCAAGTGGTAAAACAAGTTGCTGGTGTTCACACTGCAGAACAAATCAAGGCTATCGTTGCTGAATTGAGCTAATCACACGAGAGACCAAGTACTTTATTGGTCTCTTTTTTCTTGCCCTTTGCCATTTTTCAAAAAATATGCTAGACTGTAGGTAGAATATTACGATGTTTGGGACATGCCATCGCTAAAAAAAACCTCTACTTGGTATTTTTTAGCTCCCTCATGGGAGCTTTTTGCGTGCTCTGAACATTTCCCATTTTGGAAGGAGTACTATGAAACGTCAATCAGCCTTGGTCGTCTTTAGTGGCGGTCAAGATTCCACAACCTGCCTCTTTTGGGCTAAAGAACACTATGAAACAGTCGAAGCTGTCACCTTTGCTTACGGCCAACGCCATCATCTCGAAATTCAAGTTGCCCAAGAAATCGCTAAGGAACAAGGCATTCGTCATCACATCTTAGATATGTCTCTGCTGGGGCAAATCACTGAAAATGCCTTGACCTCTGATCTGGAGATCGAGCAAAAAGAGGGAGAGGTTCCCAATACCTTTGTTGACGGCCGCAACCACCTCTTTCTGTCCTTTGCGGCAGTTCTTGCCAAGCAACGAGGCATTAAAGATATCGTGACAGGTGTCTGCGAGACAGATTTCTCAGGCTACCCTGATTGTCGGGATGTCTTTGTCAAATCCCTCAATGTTACTCTCAACCTTGCCATGGATTACGACTTTGTTATCCAAACACCTCTCATGTGGCTAGACAAGGCTGAAACTTGGGAGTTAGCCGACCAACTTGGTGCCTTTGACTACGTTCGTGAGAAGACCTTAACCTGCTACAATGGGATTATCGGTAGTGGCTGCGGAGATTGCCCAGCCTGCCATCTACGTCAGCATGGACTAGATGTTTATCTTTCACAGAAAGGAGAGGGCTAATGTTTTTTGCACCCAAAGAAATCAAACAAGAAACTGGCGAGTCTCTGGTCTACAATCCTCACAGAACCTTGGTATCAAAAGAATTTACCTTTGATGCTGCCCACCACCTCTTTCACTATGAGGGAAAATGCAAGTCCCTGCACGGCCACACTTATCATTTACAAATCGCTGTCAGTGGATTTTTAGATGAACGGGGCATGACCTACGATTTCGGAGATATCAAAGCCATCTACAAGAACTACTTAGAGCCCCATTTGGATCATCGCTATCTCAATGAAACTCTGCCTTATATGAACACGACTGCTGAAAATATGGTTTACTGGATTTTCCAAACCATGAGTCAAGAGTTGCCTGACGAGCGCGGTCTCCGTTTGGAATACGTTCGCCTCTATGAAACTCCGACTGCCTTTGCAGAGTTTAGACGGGAGTGGTTAGATGACTAGGGAACGTGTCCTCAAACTACCTGTTCTGGAAATTTTTGGCCCTACCTTTCAAGGCGAAGGCCGTGCTATCGGGCAGAAAACCATGTTTGTCCGAACTGCTGGTTGCGACTACCATTGCGACTGGTGCGACTCTGCCTTTACTTGGGATGGTTCTGAGAAGCCTACTCGCATGACAGCTGACGAGGTTATTGCTGCCTTGGATAAATTAGGAACCTACGACTATGTAACCCTATCTGGCGGAAATCCCGCAATCTTAGCAGCTAACATGGCTCAACTCGTCACCAAGCTCAAAGAACGTGGTGTCACTCTGGCAGTTGAGACTCAAGGTTCTCGCTGGCAAAATTGGTTAAAAGATATCGACCAAGTCACTCTGAGTCCTAAACCTCCTTCATCAAAGATGGAAGTCAACTTTGAGACCTTGGACTTTATCGTTTCCCAACTAGATCCAGACAAGGTCACCTTTAAAATCCCTGTATTTGACGATAACGATTTGGCCTTTGCCAAAGGGATTCAAGAGCGCTACCAACCAGATGTCCTCTTCTTATCAGCTGGAAATCCTGAGCCCAAGGCTACAGGTAATATTGTCCAAGACCAACTGGACCGTCTCAAAGAACTCTGGGAACGCGTCGCTACTGACGATAGCTGGGGCAATGTCCGCGTCCTTCCTCAACTCCATACTCTCCTCTACGACAACCAACGTGGTGTTTAAGATTAGAAAGAAAAAATCATGTCACAACAAGAAGAAATGAAAAACCTTAGCCTTCTCGGCAACAAAGAAACCAACTACATTTTTGACTATCAACCAGAAGTCCTCGAATCCTTTGACAATCGTCATGTGGAAAATGACTATTTTATCAAATTCAACTGTCCTGAATTTACCTCGCTTTGTCCTATTACGGCTCAGCCAGATTTTGCGACGATTTATATTTCCTACATTCCTGACAAGCTCTGTGTCGAGTCAAAATCCCTCAAACTCTACCTCTTTAGCTATCGAAATCATGGGGATTTTCACGAAAACTGTATCAACACCATAGGGAAAGACTTGGTCAACTTGCTAGACCCTCGCTATTTAGAGGTATGGGGAAAATTCACTCCGCGCGGTGGCATTTCAATCGACCCTTACTACAACTACGGTAGACCTGGAACTAAGTATGAAGGATTGGCAGAACAACGCCTCTTTCAACACGACCTTTATCCAGAGAAAATTGACAACCGTTAAACAGATACGAAAAAGCCCTGTTCCTCAAACTGAGGAGCAAGGCTTTTTGAATTTCAATTATTCTTCTGTTCCAAGAAAGTTTTTCGCAACAAGGGCTGCAAGAACGCCACCAACGATTGGCGCAAGGATGAAAATCCATACTTGTTGAAGGGCTGCGCCACCTACCAAAACAGCAGGTGCCAAGCTACGAGCTGGGTTAACTGAAAGTCCAGTAATGTTCAAGCCCACAAGGATCAAGGCTGTCAATGACAAACCAATCACCAAACCAGCGATTGCGCCATTGCCTTTGCTTGCTGATGTTACAGTCATGATAACTAGGACAAACAAGAAAGTTGCGATGACTTCAAACAAGAATCCACCAAAGACAGTGACACCTTTTGCCAAGGCATTTTCACCAAGACTAGCAGTTGACATGCCTGAGTTAGACAAGAGGAAGAATACTGCAGCTGACGCAAGGAAAGCTCCAACTACTTGTCCAAGGATGTAGTTTACAAGTTCTGAAGATGACAAACGTTTGTTTACAAACATAGCAATCGAAACGGCTGGGTTCAAATGAGCACCTGAAACAGTTCCGATTGAGAAAGCTGCAACCACGATTGCCAAACCAAAGGCAAAAGCAATTCCAAGGTGTCCAAGGCCATTAAGACCATTTCCAAAAACAACAGCTCCTGTTCCGATGAACACAAGCATAAATGTACCGATTAATTCAGCAACAAATTTTTTCATGATAAGTCTCCTTTTTTTCAAACTATGTATTAGTCTATCAAAAGAAGGAAAGGGTTTCAAGAAAATTGACTGGAAAGTTTTTGTAGAAAGCCCATTAGAATTCTAAAAAAGACTACTACAAGAGAAAATAATAAAACTCTTTTTCTGCTTATCCTTCAAGAATGTCAGAAGCTTTCAAATACTTGCTTAAAAGAATACATCCCTCAATCATACCTTTTCTAGTAATTCATGCAAAAGAATGAAGAGAATGGTATAATTGATACTATACAATAAATGTTCTTGGCAAAGGAGACTACCATGAGAAAAAAGTTTAGAGTTTATTTTCTAACCACTGCTACAATTTTAGCATTTGGCCTCGTCGGCTGTTCATCTAAACCATCAACCACTGCTACAAGCAATACAAAAGCTACTACAAATACAGAGACAAGAACCTACCATAAGAAAGATGTAACTGGTCCTGCTGCTTCATTTGACTGGAATGCCAAAGTTGAACCTACCAACTATGAGAGAACCTTTGTTGAAACAAACAGTGGCAGTCAATTTAATAAAACTTTAGATCGCACGAAAGAGGCGGCTGAGAATCTTGAAAAAAAGAAAAAGGAAATTTCGGATCCTAAGGTTCAAACAGCCCTCAAATTAGTGGATGCCGTCTTTGTCAATCAAGAAAATCTTGACCTAGTTGTGAAATCAGCGGGTGCTAGCAATCAAGAAGAGTTATTTGATAAGATTTGGAACGAATATTTAGTCCCTGAGTTAACTAAAATCCGTCCGAATTTTTCAAATGATACCGTATTTGAATATAAAGGAGAAAAATATCCTCTCAAAATTTATGCACCTATGTTTTTCAAGGTCAACACCAATGCATTAGGAAAAGCAGGTGCCTATACTCTTGAGGACTATAAGGTAGAAGGCGACC
Source organism: Streptococcus sp. HMSC062H02 (assembly GCF_001813005.1). GTDB lineage: Bacteria > Bacillota > Bacilli > Lactobacillales > Streptococcaceae > Streptococcus > Streptococcus oralis_S. The sequence continues at coordinate 65,147 of NZ_KV811121.1, read as the reverse complement.
TGGTTTATTTGAAATTTATGTCCCCAGCTGTAGATACTTACCAATACGAAGTCAAAGCATCCTATCACACAGACAATCTCGAATTCTTTCAAGGACTGGTGGAAGAACAACAAAAGGTTCTTGAAACAGACTATGGCAAAGCTCTAAATATTCGATTTGTTTATCAATTAGCGGCGCTTGATTTTAAAGCGAACAACTACGTAGACTTAGAGGGAATGGATTATCTTGATCGTAACACCCATTACCTTGCCATAAAAGTGGATAATAATGGTGAAGCTAGCCTTGATAATGAAAATCTCGCCAACCTTTTACAAATTAGCATGAAGGCTTCAAATGAAGCCAATAAAGGAAAATTTGAATAAATCTTCAATGCATGAAAAAATCACCTCAAACAGGTGATTTTTGTGTATTCATCTTATCGATAAACCGTCTTAAATCCGACACTGGATACCCTTACTCTCCCAACTCTGCACTGTAGGCGATAATCTGGTCAACCGTGTCTGACAAGAACTGGATGGTATCACGGAGTGGTTTGTCCGTTGAGATATCGGCTCCGATAATCATGGCTGACTCAAGCGGTGTCTTGCTACCGCCAGATTTAAGGAGATTGAGCCAGTCTTCAGCTCCAGTTTCTGAATGTTTCAGATGAAGGTAACCCGCAGTCGAGATGACAAGTCCGGCTGAGTAGGTGTAGCTATACAAGCCCATGTAGTAGTGGGCCTGGCGCATCCAAGTCAAAGAAGCATCGTCGTCAATTTCAATAGCATCTCCCCAGAAATCCGTCAAGACTTCCTTCATAATGCTGTTAAGTTTGCTTGCTCCGAAGGTTTCTCCTTCTTCAATCAATGTATAAACCTTACGCTGGAAGGCTGCTTCCAAGAGGTGGGTGATGAAATTATGGAAGTAGGTATCTGTTAAGCGGTGGGCAAGGGCAAAGCGTTTTTGACGTGGGTCATCAGACTGGTGCTCCAAGTAATCACTGAGAAGCAATTCATTGAAGGTTGATGGCGCTTCGACATAGTAGGTTGACATGTGGGCATTGAAGTAGCTTTGGTGATTGTCTGAAAAGATAAATTGACCAGAATGTCCGATTTCATGAATCAAGGTATAGACATCACTCAAACGACCAGTCCAGCTCATGAGGACATAAGGGTGCACGCGATACGGATCCGCCGCATAACCACCAGAATCCTTGCCACTATTAGCAGCGAAGTCTACCCAGCGCTCTTCTTGATAGCGAGCAACTTCCTGACAATATTCTTGCCCCAAAGGTTCTACTGACTTCATGACCAAATCATAGGCGTCGTCAATAGTCACTTCAGGATTAAGAGCACTATCCAAGTCCAATTTCCAGTCTGCAAAGGTCATCTTTTCAAGACCATTGATCTTGGCAACATGCTTGAGGTACCTCTGAGCAACTGGCGCAAATTCTTGCATGATGAGGTCAATCTGGCGGTCAAACATGGCACGGTCAACTTCTTGCTCAGCCAGAAGATAGTCAAAAACTGAGTCATAGCCCTTCATATCTGCCAACAATTTCTCAGACTTGACTTGGGCTAAATAGGCTGCCGCAGCCGTATTTTGGTGCTTACGGAGTCCCTCTGAAAAAGAACGGAAAGATTTCTCACGAACCTCAGCGTCCTCGTGGTTTTGGTAGAAATTTTCATAGGTAACAAAGCTATTTTTGTAGGTCTTGCCATGGGCTTCAAAGTCAGCCATTTCAAAGTCCCCAGCTCGCATTTTGGTGTATATGTCCTGTGGACTGTAGAAGATTTCACCGAGATTGGTCAAAGCTTTCTCCACATCAGCCCCTAGATAGTGGGCTTTTTTGATTTTAGCCTGACGAATGGCTGCCGTCAAGTGAGGCAATTTACCCAAACGGTCCAAGACCTCCTCGTCTGCTGCCACCAAGGCGTCGTCAAAGAAGGTCAAGGCTACGCTGGCATCTGTTTCAAATTCCATCCCAGCCTGGGCAATATTAGCAAAATCTTCATTACTATAATCGGTCGTCTGAGGCATAAAGGCGTAATTGCCAATATGGCTCATCTGAATATAAATTTGTTCCAATTCCGCAAAGGCCTTCTCGAAATCCTCAAAAGTATGAAGATTGCCCTTGTAATCAAGTTTAAATTGATTGATATCCTCTCGCGTTTTCTCGATTGCACGCAAGAAATCCTCACGGTCTTGGTATAGGGCTGTTAAATCCCAAAGTTCCTTTTCTGGAAATTCTGAACGGTGTTTTTGTTCCATTTTCTTCCTCTTATTTTTCTAATTCTACTAAAACACTAAGGGCAGATAAGACGTAAAGCGGGGCTGTTTCCGCTCGAAGAATCCTTGGACCAAGTCCTGCTAAGACGGCTCCTTCGGCTTCAAAACTTTCAATTTCTGCAGGTGAAAGACCGCCTTCTGGGCCAAAGATAAAGAGCAATTTGGCTCCTTTTTCAAGACCAGTGACTGCTTGTAAGAGCGCAGTAGCTTCTCCTTCTTTTGCTGATTCTTCATAGGCTACTATGATAGAGTCAAACTGATCCAGCTGGGCTAGAAAATCTGCTTTTTTCTCGAAAAGCTGAATACTTGGGACGATATTACGCTTGCTTTGTTCTGCTGCTCCAAGGGCAATTTTTTCTAGTTTTTCAATCTTTTTACCCAATTTCTTGCCATCCCACTTGGCAACCGACCAATCGGCAGGAAAGCCCCAGATTTGGCTAGCTCCTAGTTCCGTCACTTTTTGAGTGATAAACTCCAGCTTGTCTCCCTTGGGAAAGCCTGATGCGATGGTGACTTGAACGGGCAGTTCCACATTGTCAGTTAATTCTTGGACCAATTCAAACTGACATGCTTCCACATCCAGCACGCGCGCCAAGCGCTTGATGCCATCATCAAAGACTAAGGTCACCTCATCCTCTTCTTTCAGCCGCATGACCTGAAACATATGCTTGATGGTTTCCTTGTCCTCGATAGTTACAGGAGAGATTGCACTGCCTTTGACAAAATACTGCTGCATGCTAGCCTCCAATCACACCAGAAATATCCTTGGTCTTCTTAAAGACACAGGCATTCCATTCCCCTTGAATCATGTGGGTTTCAAGGAAAAATCCAGCTGACTCAGCTGACTCGCGCACCATGTCCCACTTGTCCTTGATAATCCCACTCATGATCAGGTAGCCTTCGTTCTTGACCAAACGATAAGCATCATCTGTCAGATGAATGAGAATATCCGCCAAGATATTGGCCACAATGACATCTGCTTCAATCTCCACACCCTTGAGCAAATCTCCAGTAGCAACATGGATGTTTTCCATGCCAGGGTTGAGCTCGATATTTTCCTGAGCGACACGAACCGCCACATCATCCAGGTCATAGGCGAAGATTTCCTTGGCACCCAGAAGCGAGCTGGCAATAGAAAGAACACCTGAACCAGTTCCTACATCAAGCACCGTTTCGCCGCCACGAAGAACCTGCTCCAAGGCGAAAAGGCTCATCTTGGTCGTTGGATGCGTTCCAGTCCCAAAAGCCATGCCTGGATCCAGCTTGATAATCTTTTCTCCAGCAGCCGCCTCGTAGTCCGTCCAGGACGGCACAATGGTCAAGTTGTGAGTGATGCGAGCTGGCTCATAGTATTTCTTCCAGTTGTCTGCCCAGTCTTCCTCAGCCAAGGCAGTCGTGCCCATCTTGACCTCTCCTAGATCCATAAAATCAGTTAATTCTGCCAGGCGAGCCTGCAAATCTGCCTCAACCACTGCTACATCAACCGTATCAGGATAGTAGGCGGTCACTACGATTTCTTCATGTTGCTCGACCTCTGGGAAAATCTCACCAAAACGGTCGACATTCCCCACATAGTCCATGCTGTCTTCAATCGCAACACCTTGCGCCCCCAGCTCAATCAAGAGATTGGAGACCAGCTCCTCTCCCTCACGCTTCACTGTAACTTTTAACTCTTGCCATGTTTCCATTTTGAATCTTCCTTATTTTTCTTGAATTCCTCAATCACATCTGTGTAGTGTTCTTTCATTGCGCTATGAATCTGCTGTTTAAAAATACCAAACGTAAGATAATAAACAAATAGAACAATTCCTTCAAACAGTATCAGAAACAAAAAATATTCTGAAAATGAAAGTGTTTGATTATTCTCACCTTGTAAAGACAGAACATACAGCAGCCCCCAGATAACAGCCATAGAAATCCCAGCTACTTTCATACCACTCTCTCTCTGCTTCTTTAACTTTAAATATTCCAAATAGATGAATGTAGCTTCTTCTCTAGAATATTGTCCTGTTTTTAGTTTGCGTTTAACTTCCTTGTTTAACGTCGTTGTTGCAATTGCAAAAATCATTTTATTTCCTCCATATAATCCCTCACCCTATCCTGCAACTGGGGTACAACCTTATCTGAGCCAAGAAACTCCTCAACGCTCATCAGTTTGTAGCCCTGCCCTTCATCACCAAAGACAATCTTGTCAAACTGTTCCTGCGTTAACTTACCAACTAGAAAGACGGATTCCTTCCCCTCAAAAAGCATACTTGGATACACCTTACCCCAAAGCAGGCAATCTTCAGTCAGATGAATTCCTAATTCTTCGTAAACTTCGCGCGCCGCGCACTCAAAAGGACTTTCATCACCCTCTCGTCCGCCACCTGGCAATTCCCACATATTGGGCCAAGGAATGCTTGCCTTATCATCACGCAAGATAGTTAAAATCCTATCCTCACAAAAGAGGGCAATTTTGCAACCTGTAAAATCAGAAATTTCTATTTCCATATCAGACTCCTTCGGCTAATTCTTCCTCTAACTCTGCTAACCAGTTTTCATAATAACGTTTCTCGTCTCGCACCAAACGGCTGGTCCTCATGTTTTTTCTAGCAATCTTTATAGCCTTGTCAGTCTGATCCATATCTTTCTTTACCAGAAATTGATAACAGGCTTGAATGATCTGTGTATCTGTCATTTTTAGAGATAAGAAGGCTTTGACTCCTCGATTACATGCATATTGCTCCGCTTTTTCATGATCTCCTTCTAGCAAGGCAATGTGAAGAAGGTATAATTGGGAAAGAGTTTGAGACATTGGATTATCTGTTTTATCTAATAAAGACTGAAAGTGTTTTTTGGCAGCCTCTATCTGATTATCGAATATGAAAACCAGTCCCTGAAAAATTAGAACACTTTCTGCAAAACTCCCTCTCGCATTCTCATCAACAGGCATGATAAAGTCTTTCAAATCATATTCTTGAGGAGCTAGCAAGGTCTGGGCAGAATGCCTCAACACCAGGTAGGCGTATTTGGTATTTTCAGGATGTTGTAGCAATTCCCAAATTTTTGCTCCATCGGTAATCCCAACTGGCTTAGCATTGATGAGAAGAAAAGATAGATTTAGACAAATCCAAGTAGCTGCAAAATACCAGTTAGCTGTCAAAATTCCATACAATAGGGCCAATAAAATCAAACCAAGATGAACCATCAAGCCTCCTGCAAGCATCAGGATGATTCTTTGATCACTTTCATCTTCTTTTAATCCAATATACTGAGCACCAACATTTTTCAGAACGGCTGTTCGACTCAGATGAAACTTGCCTGACTTTTTGGTCAAAAGAAAGTTTCCTAATCCAAAAGCCACCAGGCGATAGCCTGTCAGGTAACCACAAAATGCATGACCTAGCTCATGAAGGATAAATATCAGATAAATGCTGAGAAAAGTAAATAGATAGCCTGGAATAAAGACTAAAGAAAAATCTAACTCTTTAAAGGCAATCGTCCCAAAAACAAATCCTAGCATCAAAAAAACAAAGGACAGACCAGAAATAAAAGACAAGCCTATTTTCTTCATATACTTTCTCCCCTAGTCTCTAGTATCTCGGATAAGGATAAAACTCTCCTTCTTCCAAGCCGACTTTCCCTTCTTCAAAGACTTCTTGGTTCCATTCCATGACGAACTCTTCTGCTTCTGAGTCTTCCAAAAAGTCCATGAGCGTATCCAGCCCAACCTCTGCAGTGTCTTTGAGGAATAGAGCAAAATAGTTTAAAAATTCACGAGAAAATCCTTTCTTTGGCAGATAAGGTATAACTGTCAAATAGTCTTCCTCATTGACAGTTGACTTAGCAGGGTTGTAAAAGAGTACCGCTTCTTCAAAGAGAATGTCGTCTGACGAAACTTCTCCGTCCTCATCCACCATCTCTACACCAGCAGCATTTTGCGCTTCTAGAAGAAAACTCACTTCAACCGCGTGGTTGCGCTTATCCCAGCTAATCTCATAGTCAAAGGGAAAGTTCTTGTCCAACTCTTCCTGTAAAACATCTAAAAATCCGTATGTTGCCATTTTGTCCTCTTTCTATGCGATTCTTTAATCGCCCCGATTGCTCGGAAATATGCTAAAATAGATACTACCATCTTACCACATATACATCAGAAAATCCATGTTAGAAAGGACTGCTATGCCAGACAATCTCGCGCTTCGCATGCGCCCAAAAACCATAGACCAGGTCATCGGTCAGGAGCATCTAGTCGGACCTGGAAAAATTATCCGTCGCATGGTGGAAGCCAATCGTCTGTCCTCCATGATTCTCTACGGACCTCCAGGAATCGGCAAGACCAGTATCGCCTCAGCCATCGCTGGAACCACCAAGTATGCCTTTCGGACCTTTAATGCGACTGTTGATAGTAAGAAACGACTGCAAGAAATCGCTGAAGAGGCTAAATTTTCTGGTGGACTAGTTCTGCTACTGGACGAGATTCACCGACTAGATAAAACCAAGCAAGACTTTCTACTTCCCCTCTTGGAAAGTGGTCTGATCATCATGATTGGTGCGACGACTGAAAATCCTTTCTTTTCTGTAACTCCAGCCATTCGTAGCCGTGTTCAGATTTTTGAGTTAGAACCCTTGTCTAATCAAGATGTTAAAGAGGCGATTCAAATTGCTCTAACCGACCCTGAGCGTGGTTTTGATTTCCCAGTTGAGCTAGATGAGGAGGCTCTGGATTTCATCGCGACCTCTACAAATGGAGACCTGCGTTCTGCCTTTAATTCACTAGATTTGGCTGTTCTCTCTACTCCCGAGAATAACAAGGGTATCCGCCATATCACACTGGATATCATGGAAAATAGCCTGCAGAGGAGTTATATTACCATGGATAAGGATGGGGACGGTCACTACGATGTCCTCTCAGCCCTACAAAAGTCCATTCGTGGCTCGGATGTCGATGCCAGTCTCCACTATGCTGCCCGCTTGATTGAGGCTGGGGATCTTCCTAGTCTCGCTCGTCGCTTGACCGTTATCGCTTATGAAGATATCGGTTTGGCCAATCCTGAAGCTCAGATCCATACTGTAACTGCTCTAGATGCTGCTCAAAAGATTGGATTCCCCGAAGCTCGCATTCTCATTGCCAATGTCGTGATTGACTTGGCCCTTTCTCCAAAATCCAACTCAGCCTATGTGGCGATGGACAAGGCCCTCGCTGATCTCAAAACATCAGGGCATTTGCCCATTCCACGACATCTGCGTGACGGACATTATAGTGGTAGCAAGGAATTGGGCAACGCTCAAAACTATCTCTACCCCCATAGCTATCCTGGACACTGGGTCAAACAAGATTACTTGCCAGAAAAAATTCGAGATCATCACTACTTCTCTCCAGAAGATACTGGCAAGTACGAACGGGCCTTAGCTCAACGCAAGGAAACCATTGATAAATTAAGAAACTTGTGAAATCCCTTGCAAAAAAAATAATTTTTCCTCTTGAATTTTTTTAAAAAAGTGGTATCATATAAATATAGAAACGCTGTGGTGTACGACTTCACACTTAAGTGTTGACCGACTATTTTTTGTATTATTAGGGAAACAAAAGTCTTCTAACAGCATGTAGGCCGTCTCACACGGAAACAGCTTCAGTTAGAGCGAGTTGCCCACCTGCTTAATTGCGCGGGTTCAATACAAACCGTGAAGTTTCGGCACCAATACAGCTTTTTTCTTTGCCTCCTTAGCTCAGCTGGCAGAGCAGCGGACTCTTAATCCGTGGGTCACAGGTTCGATCCCTGTAGGGGGCATCTAAATCAACAGGAAAAAGCCTTGAGTTCCAAGGCTTTTTTGCTTGTCTATAACTGATTTACCCCATCATTTGTCCCACATTTTAAATCTATCTTTTCTTTTTGAATCAAATTACATCTTTACAAATAGTGTAAAGCCAGTTACTTTTGCTTTGATGCCATACAATATTTTCATGTAGAGAAGACAAATTTTATCTTCTCTTTTTATTTTCAAAATAATAAAAACTGATTTTCTTTTCATAAATCAGACTGAAACTTCCAAATTTTCCATTTTGTTTATTGACATTTCCTCTAAAAAGGTGTATAATATTTTTATTATCAAACTATACTATACTATATAGGGGGTATTGAAATGAAATTTTCTAATCGTTTACTGCTATTCCTTGCAGGAGTTGTTTTTGTCCTTTTAGGACTTTTCCTATTTACAAACCCAGTAGCTAATCTTGTTGCTTACAGCTGGTGGATTGCATTTGGTTTACTGGTTTCTTCTATAGCAGCTATTTTAGGCTATTTCTCTGTACCAAAAGAGCTTCGCTCACCAGCTCATCTTTTCCAAGGGATTGTTAATCTTCTCTTAGCTCTTTACCTCGTTGCCTATGGCTTTGTGACGCTGCCAGTTGTCATTCCAACTATTTTAGGAATTTGGTTAATTGTAGAAGCCATTATAGCTTTCTTTAAAGGCAATCGTCTGGGATTGATTTTCCCTATTATTGGCAACCATATCATGTGGATAGCGTTGCTTGCATTTTTACTAGGTCTAGTGATTTTGTTCAATCCAGTAGCTACAAGTGTCTTTGTCGTTTATGTCGTTGCCTTTGCATTTTTAATTGTTGGTTTCACCTATATCCTTGATGCCTTTCGTAAATAATCTAGCTGCCATTTTGGGCATATTAAAATAGCTGGGAAGTTACATTCTCAGCTTTTTCTGTTGCCTCCTTAGCTCAGTTGGTAGAGCAGTAGACTCTTAAGCTATGGGGCGCAGGTTCGAGCCCTGCAGGGGGCACATCTAAATCAACAGAAATAAGCCTTGAAACCAAGGCTTTTTTTAACGTCTAATAGCTTTTTGTAGAAAAGTATTTAAAAATAAAAGAGAAGAGAATCTCTCACTCTCTTCTCAGTATATCTTATTAAATTTAGTTTTTCTTAATCTACCTGATTTTCCTTTGCAACGACAAATTCTTTAACCAGTCGATAGATAACAGCAAATACGGGGGTAAAGAATATCATTCCAAGTAGTCCGAAAAGATTCCCTCCAATACTAGCAGCCGCAAGCGTGAAAATAGCTGGCAAACCAATAGACTGACCTACAACTCTAGGATAAATAAGGTTTCCTTCAATCAGCTGTATAACTTGATATAGAAGAAGAGAAAGTAAGGCTTGAGTAGGACTCACTGTGAAGATAAAAATCGCTCCCACAACACAAGCAATCATAGGCCCTACATAAGGAATGAACGATAGCACTCCTGCAAAGATACCTGTCATTACTCCATAGGGTATCCCAAACACGCTGTAACCAACCGCTATCATAACTCCTATGATAACTGCTTCAATCAGCTGACTCATCAAAAATTGGTCATAAGTCTCTAGTGCTACTTGTCCAATGTAAGTCAACTTTATCACCACCTTCTCTGGAAGAAAAACTTTTAGAAGTCGACTCGTCATCGCTGCCAAATGTTCCTTACTGGATAAAAATGAAAAGGTGAAGACTATAATCAAAAAGGCATTCATCAAACTTGAAAAAATATTGCCGATATTACTAGTCAGACCTGATAAAAAACCTATCAAAGCTTGGCTAATAGAACTAGATTGTCCCTGTATGCCTGATACGATAGTTGACAACATGTCTTTGGTTACAAATTCCGAGCTGCCTAGCAATTTCCCAAGTTGAGTAAGGACTGTTGAAAGGACTGTTCCCAGCTGACTAATAGTCTGGGCTAGGGTTGGCAGCACCAAAACCAAAAGAGCAATCACGATTAAGATAAGAGCTAGGAAAACAAGTACCATGGCAATCGGACGACGCAACTCTGCCTTTACCTTCAATTTAACTAAGTACTGTTCAATTTTTTTCATAGGAACATTAAGCACAAAAGCAATAACAGCACCATAAATCAAGGTTGATATTACATCAAAGAGAGAGATTGCTCCTGATATAAAGCTCGATGCATTCAGAATTACAAGAGCAACCAGCCCTATAAAAAGTATTAACGGGGTGTATTTTTTTACTAAGTTCATAAATTTTCCTTAATAAACATGTTTAGATACGACTATACTATTTGGTTTTTCAAACTCTCGATTAAGGTAGGCTTGGTAAGTTCCTGGAGCGATAAATCCTTTGGGTGAGAGGATATCGGTGCCAGCCTGACCGACTATGGTATCAGCCAAGAGCACACAGTTTGTAGATAAGACAAAGTAGGATTTAAACTTAGATTTGATAAATTTATAAAGTTCCCCATCTGTCTCATGTCTGATTTTATAAGCGTAGGTGTAGTCTTCCTTACCATCACCTGTCATGATTTTATCTGCACTTGGCTCCCATGGAATCGTCAGTTGTTTCAATTCAGCCAACTTTTTCTGAACTGCTTTTTCCATTTCAGGCGTCAAATCTATCCCATAACCAAAAAGCGTTTTTTGACTCTCACGTTTACATAGGTCAATGTACTTGTCACGATCACAGAAATATAAGACACCATCTCCTACCATGCCAAATAAGGTCTCAGAAGACGGATCATAGTTGCCATAAGAAATAACACGGCCTTGATAGCAGATATCCACATGACCAATTGCCGAAAACAGAGAGGTCTCAGCTGTATGAACAAAAATTTCAAGCTCCGCTGTCTTACCAGACTTCACCATTCCAAGATGGATATCCTCTCTCTCATCAGCATTTTCCAGCATAAATTTGTTAATTTTTGCTAAAGTTCTTGCAGGGATGAGAGCGGCTAGGACAATAGGTAAGCTAATTCTAATACGACGTTTGAGATGGTTTTTCCCAATTTCCTCCTCAAACAAGAAACCATCACGGATATTGGACACACCATAAAGGAAAAAATAAGCCCCTAATACAAAGAGTTGAAAGACAGAATTTCCTGTAGAGGACAAAAGACTAGTCCCACCAAGAAAAACTAGTACGAGTCCATCTAGTAAGAGACGAAAACGAGGTCGAATTTTGTTTTTGCGGTAGAGAACATAGGTGACAAGGTTAATACTAGCATGAAAAATCTGATAAACTCCAATCACAAGAGCCAAAATATAAATCGGCACATCCGTCGCAAGATTGGAGCCAAGCAAATATCCCAGCACTAACAATTTAACCAGTGCAACTCCCAAGGTGTCCGTTGACTGACTTTTTTTGAAAATACGTAATACTAAATCTAAGACCGTTGCTATCCAAGCTAAAAACAGAACCAGTCGAATAACCTTTACTGGCAACCAAGTCCCCGTGACCATCAAGATGAGACCTAGCAGAACAAACAAGAACCCCTGAGCAAGTAATTTCTTACCTGTCAGACCTAAAGATAGAATTTTCGCCATATAAAAACCTTTCAACAATAAAAATTAAACACTCCGATTAAACTGACTAGTAAATAGCCAACACTACAAACAGCCTGTGCCAGCAACATATGGTGACTAGAAATGACTGTAGTAATGTCACCATCTTGTCTTATGCACTTCTAAAATTTGTTATATTGATTAGAAACCAGAGCTTATAAAAACTAGCTAAACTCGAGAGATAGACACAATTGCGACGAAAAAATGTATAACCAATTCAACTTGTTAAGGTAAGAAAGCATTATTTCCAATCTATTAATTATTCATCTATTACCTATTATGACACAATATTCCCTATAGTTCAACTTTTTACTTGTTTTTATATTACACGGACTAAAAAGTTTTCAACAGTTGATTGCATTTGTTTTAATAAGTTTTAACCTTTCTTGGTTAGATAAAAAAAGAACCATACAGTTTAGAATCTGTATGGTTTTTGCCCCACTTTTGTCCCATTTTTAAATCATGACATTGAAAATACCTAAAATCACTTATATTTCAATATTTTTAATTGCTCTCAATATGAAAGTCCTTTCCAAATCCCTGTAGGGGGCATCTAAATACAACAGGAAAAAGCCTTGGAATCAAGGCTTTTTTGTGTAGTCTTAGCACTAAAAAACGATAGAAAAAACACCCCTTCTGAACTGCACCCCAAAAGTTAGACAGAAAAAACCTAACTTTTGTGGCGCAGTTCATTCGCGTCACATGAAGTTATTTAAGCATCTCCTTTTTTTTTTTTACCATTTTCTGTTATAATAAATTGTACTTCTAAAATAGAAAGGTCTTAAGATAACAACTCTTATTAAACATAAACGTGTAGAATTTTCAGAACTTTTTTATGACTTAGTTTTTGTTTTTGCAATTTCAAAAGTAACTACTTTAATCGACCATCTTCATAACGGTATTTTGACTTGGAATTCTTTCCTTGATTTTTTCATTGCTACTTTGTTTCTCATCGATTCCTGGATGATTCAAACCGATTATACCAATCGCTATGGAAAGAACTCTTTATTTAACATAGTAATCATGTTTATCAAAATGGGAATTTTACTCTTTATAGCCAATATGATTGGACCTGATTGGCAACAATATTTTCATTATCTCTGTTGGGCTATTGGTACATTAACCCTTACCTTATTTTTTCAATATTTGGTTGAATTTTTTAGAAAATCAACCGATGATGCTAATCGGGAAAGTATCAAAGGTTTTCTATGGATAACAGGTCTACGAAGTTTAGAAATCTATCTAGCAGCTCTTCTTCCTATTTACATTGGAGTCTATATCCTTTATGCTAGTATTCTGCTAACATTTATTATGCCAAGTATCTTGCTTAATAAAGATAAGCATTACCAGGTAAATCTCCCCCATTTAATCGAGCGCATCTCCCTTCTTGTCATTATTATGTTTGGAGAGATGATTACGGAGCTAGCTAACTTCTTTACAATCGAGAATTTCTCGATTTATTCGGTTCTTTATTTCATTATTATGATTTCTCTGTTCTTGTTTTATTTTGGTCAATTCGACCATGCTATTGATGAAAAATCTAATCAAAAGGGACTATTTCTAATTTACAGTCACTATCCTATTTTCATTGGACTTCTTATGATGACCGTTTCGATGAGTTTTCTTCTGAATCCTGAAGCTAATCGTCTCTTTGCAACCAGCTTCTCTTATATCGGATTTGGCCTCTTTCAAGCTGCTGTCCTAGTAAATGGGCCCCATAACAAACACTATCTTCGCTATTCGAAAAGTTACTACTGTGTCCAAGCTACACTCTATCTGGCTGCCTTGATTCTCTCTTTAATCTTTGCTTCTAATCCTATAATAGTAGTAAGTATTACAACCATTTTAGCTCTAGCTATAGCTATTCATTCTATTTATTTTTATATGACACAGACTAAAAAACATTCCACACCTTACTGGGAGTTGTTTTAATGAGTTTATAAGATTAAAAAGCTTTGGGAACCAAGGCTTTTTGTTGTTCTGAACTAAAAAATGACAGGATTGTTAGGATATTCTGAGTTTAGTATAGATAAAATTCTTTCCTTATAAAACAAAAAACGCTATCTAGCGTTTTTTGTTATTCTTAGTTACTCGTCTAATCGAATAAACATCATTGCGTTAAGCAAAGAGATGAGAGCGACTGTATTGACATTATTGGAATAGATCAGTCTCTTATTTTCAATAGGTGGAATAATAAAATTTGAAATAATGATGTCGTAAGGTGATTCTTTTAGAGCATCAAGGGATAACTCTAATTCACTCCAAACTTCCAGTTCAAAATTGTTACTGCAATAGTAAGCAAGTGTCTCAGCTACTGATTTTGCATGATACTGATCAAAATTACTCATGACCAAAACCTTTAATTTCGGTTGATTTTGTAAAAGATTTAGCACCAAGTGTTTGCTGTGAGTGATAAACGTATAGGTCAAATGATTGACCTTCATTGAACTACGATCCATATCCAAAGCCTCTAGATAATGTTCAATCCCTTCCTTCACCTCTGAAACGAAGCGAGGGAAAATATTTTGAAAGTTATTGATTGTATTGCCTTTTTGATCAAATAAGATAAACTCTGTCGATAATTCCTGGCGATGCAGATGTGCTGTATTATGCAGATGCCAAATCAGATTATCCTTATTGTCTACTTGGAGATTATACTCTCTTGATACCTGATCTACTAGATCGCCCAATAACTGATACGATTTTTTTACATAGCTGTCTGTTTTTGCATGGTTCAGAAATACTTCTTCATCTATGAAAAACATTTTTTGAAAATAGGATACAAATAGTTGACTTATCACTTCTTTATTCAGAGAGATATGATATTCCGAATCAAAGCTGGCTACAATGTCTTCAATTTCTTCTGCCTGCATAAACGATTCCAACAATTGATTGTTAAAAGAGTCTCTCTCAACTTCCATGAAATGACCAAACTTTATGCGATATAAATTTGTAACCAGAAGTAATTTTAACATTCTATGAGTTGATAAATTCATCGGGAAAGAAGTTGCTTTATAGACTAATTCCAATAATTGAGACAAGGTTTCTTGAGAAAAATCTTCAAATGGCCATTCAAGGAAATAGTATTTCTCTGAAAAATACTGGGCAAAAAAGTAACGGATATCAATCTCATTTCCAGTGATTCGAACTGGATTGAGGCTAATTTCAAAACGATATTGTTTCTTAATAATTTTATTAATATGACTGATGATACGATAAAGAGAGGAAGAACTGATATAAAACTCTTTGCAAATACTATCAGTATCACATCCTTCATTAAAGAAGACAAATTCTAAAATTGAAAAGTGGGTTGAATGCTTAAAAAAATGATGATAGACCATCTCAATATCACTATCATCGGTATTAATGATACGGATGCCGTTTGTTGAGGAATGAAATATCAAGTCAGGAAAAGAAGATCTGACATGGGACAAGTCATCTTTTACAGAACGTTCTGCACAGTGCAATAATTCTGCTAGTTCTGAAATATGAAACCAGCGCTTGTTTTCAAACAGTAATTCTAATAATTCTAATTGTCTGTGACTTTTTTTCGATAATAAATCTCTCATGAATAGCTTTTCTCTCTTTATAATAAACTAAACGATTGCCTATCAATCTTCATGCAATTATACCATATAGAGTGCATTTATCCTCTTACAACGACTTTTGCTTGTCATCAAAAGACTAGTCTAATCCCTTAGAAACCCAGTAGCATCAAGATTTTCTTATTTATTTGTACCTGTGGTGTGTTTTTATAATACGTAGTTTGAGACAAATTATTACCCTTCCATATTTAAATATTATATAATTAATTCAATCAAAGAAATTGGTTTTCTGAAATTGATTCTTTGATTTAGAAATAGAAAAGGAGGATACACTATGTTGTGGTCCATTATTGTAGGAGGTCTTATTGGTCTCATCGCAGGTGCAATCACTAAAAAAGGTGGTTCAATGGGATTGATTGCAAATATCTTTGCAGGTCTTATCGGTTCGTCTGTAGGGCAATCACTTCTAGGAAGCTGGGGACCTTCATTGGCTGGAATGGCTATTATTCCGTCAATCGTAGGTGCAGTGATTGTTGTTGCAGTCGTTTCATTTCTATTTGGTAAAAAATAAGCATTACCTAATAGAACATTAAAAGTGATAAGCCATAATTTTGAATACTTTAGACGGGTAAAATTATGGTTTAAAGCTTTTCATTTGAAAGGATTTAATATGTCAAAATCAAAGAAAATATTGTTACTTATTTTCTGTATTTTAATCTTGGCTATTTTCCTTCCTATTCTCATAGATTATCATCAGGTCAGTGATTTAGATATCCACTTATTCAGTTGGAGAGAACTCTACGCTGAATTTCTGATTGCTAGATATGTCTTTTGGGGGACACTTGTCCTATCTGTTTTAGTGTTAATTTCAATGTTAGTAATACTCTTCTATCCTAAACAGTATTTAGAGATTCAATTAGAGACTCAAGAAGATACATTAAAACTAAAAAATTCAGCTATCGAAGGCTTTGTTCGATGTTTGGTCATTGATCATCAGTTGATCAAAGAACCAACAGTCCATGTAAATAGCCGCAAAAATAAATGTTTCGTTTATGTTGAGGGCAAAATTCTTCCTTCGGACAACATCTCAAATCGATGTCTTGTCATCCAGAATGAAATAACTCATGGATTAAAGCAGTTCTTTGGTATTGAACGTGAGGTAAAACTTGAAGTTAAAGTGAAAGAATTTGAACCTCCAAAAACGACCAAAAAGACTGTTAGTCGTGTAAAGTAAGGAAGTAAAAAATGGAATGGTTTAAAAAATATCAGTATCCAATTATTGCAGGTCTAGTAGGTGTCATTCTCGCTTGCTTTATCTTATCCTTTGGCTTTTTCAAAACACTCTTTGTACTAATTTGTGGAGCCCTAGGAGCATTTGCAGGATACTATGTTAAGGAAAAATATTTAAATAAATAAAGGAGTCTCGTATGTCAAACGTAGATAAAAATGTAGAAAAAAAAGATGTCGCTGTTGTTTCTCAAGATGTTAAAGGGGAACTCACTTATGAGGATAAAGTAATCCAAAAAATCATTGGTCTTTCACTTGAAAAAGTACCTGGACTTTTGGATGTGGATGGAGGATTCTTCTCTAATCTAACAGAAAAAATTATCAATACAGATAATGTCACTCATGGTGTCAATGTTGAAGTTGGGAAAGAGCAAGTTGCAGTTGACTTGAACATTGTTGTTGAGTACCAAAAGAATGTCCCTGCTTTGTACAAAGAAATCAAAGATGTTGTCGTATCACAAGTTACAAAAATGACTGATCTAGAAGTGGTTGAAGTCAATGTGAATGTTGTTGATATCAAAACGAAGGAACAGCATGAAGCAGATTCAGTTAGCCTCCAAGACCGAGTAACTGATGTGGCTTCTTCAACAGGAGAATTTGCTTCAGAACAATTTGAAAAAGTGAAATCTGGTATCGGTTCAGGTGTTGCTGCTGTTCAAGAAAAAGTAGGCGAAGGTGTTGAAGCCGTTAAAGGCGAAACAAAAGAAAATGCTCGCGTACACTAATTCATCTGGTCAAAATCAATCAATTTAAAGGAGGCAGAATCATGTCAACAGAAGAAAAATTAAACCAAGCAAAAGGTTCCATTAAAGAAGGTGTCGGCAAAATGATCGGCGATGAAAAAATGGAAAAAGAAGGAACAGCTGAAAAAGTTGTTTCTAAAGTAAAAGAAGTTGCTGAAGATGCTAAAGACGCTGTCGAAGGCGCTATTGAAGGTGTGAAAAACATGCTTCACAAAGACGAAAAATAAGGCTAAACGTTAATTGACCTTTTCATTATAGTAGTCAAAAAGAGGACCGCAAATGTCCTCTTTTTTTGTAGATCGGATTCCAAACACGTTTCCCATTTTTCGTTAAAAGAGATTCTTAATAGGAAAGGCTCTGGTTTCAGGGCTTTTTTGTTTACTTAAAATAATATGTTTTTTATTGAATTGAAACGTTTATACGCTACTAGACTTACTTATCCACCACCTGAGCTTCAAATTGGGCTGGTTGGTTGTCTACATTGGTAATGGTTATCGTGTAGGGCTTGTTATTGGTGGCATCAAACACTTTTTCACCTTGGTAACTCACAACTACTCCATCTTTTTCTAAATAAATATCTGCTTGCTTGTTTGGAAGTTCTTCATCCTCCTCATCGAAACCATGGCTTTTTATAATCTTTTGTTCCTCTACTTCATAGTAAACATCGCCGTTTCTTTCACTCCAAACACTTGAGCCAGTTAATTTAATTTTACTTGAATCGTTTTTCTTCAAGATGAAGATTGAATAGTATTCCAAATCTTGTGTTCTGGGATTTACTCTTAAGCTGACGGATTGACCTGGTTGAAGAGTGTATTTGCCATAGTTCAAAACGGAAAAGACAAACCAGACTAGCAGCAAACTATACAAGACTCCTATAATCATTCGTGAGCGCCTACTTTTAAACAAACGTAAAAGTAACAGTAAAGAGACAATAAAGATCAATTCTGTAAACATTTTGTCCCTCCTTTCTCATCATCATTGACATCCTAAACAGAGTCTCGCATCCATTTCTCACTAGTAACATCAACCATACAAAGTCTGATACATCTTATCTAGAAAAGCTTTCAACTCTTTTCGAACAATCTTTAATAGGCGTTCTTCTTCGGCTTGAGAGATGTTCACACTTTCTTTTTTTCTGATTCCTAATATAAGAATAGTATCTACGTCTTAGGGTTAATTGATGATCTAAAATATAGTAGGCATTTATTTTTTCCTCATTTACCATTGTTTCAAATAAAACAGAGACTTCATCCCTTCTAGGATTCGACATTTTCAAATCGATGTCTCCTTTTATCCCTATGGAGTCAATTCCTCCATCCAAGCGAATGACACCGTCGGGAGGAACAATATAGCCTGCTTTTCGCATGTCAGACGCATATTTTCCTGAATCCATTAAATGTTGTAAGACAGCTATAGTGTCCTTTTCTTCAAAGGAGGTCTTTAATTGGAACCGTTCTTGGTGGCTTTGATACTGAGAATAAAGATTGATACCAACAACTAAGGCA
The DNA here is from genome assembly GCF_001813005.1 of Streptococcus sp. HMSC062H02. Classification (GTDB taxonomy): domain Bacteria; phylum Bacillota; class Bacilli; order Lactobacillales; family Streptococcaceae; genus Streptococcus; species Streptococcus oralis_S. Next base: position 46,479 of record NZ_KV811121.1, on the reverse strand, counting down.
AGTACAGAAGCGAGCAAGATTCGTATTTTTCTAGGTCTCGACATGTTTATCTCCTCTATCTAAGAAATCATAGAAGTCTTGTTTCTAACTTTGAAAGATAACTTCCTTATCCTTGAAAATCCTTGGGACTCTAGTCCCCCGTTACTGCTATCTGCCCTTTTTCATGATGTATTTTCGTATAGGTGTTTCAACCATTTGAACGGTTTCAAATCCTTCTTTTTGGTAAAGCTTGTAAGCTGTTTGATTTGCCTCGTAGACATTTAGAGAAATAGTATCTATGTCTTCATTTTCAAAGGCCAAACTAACAAATTTCCTTAAAGTCTGGCTACCTAAGCCTTGTCCCTGTTTCTGAGGATTGATAAAAAATCTCCCGATATGAAGATTCCTGTCTTCTAGCCTGATTTTCTGGATAAGCCCCACAAACTCTTGTCCATCAAAGATTGAAAAGATTCCTTCCAAATCTTGCAAGACTTGAATTGTCAAGGGAAAAGGAATCATTGTTCCCATCCATTGTTCTTGAAAGGATTTTCCAAGGGAGTTGGACCATTGGCATACGTGCTGAGCATTTTCTGTGCTCACATTTTCTTCAAAACGAATCATCATCTTGACCTCACCATCTTATCAATGTTTCTTTATTATACTACTTCTCTTATTTTTTACGAATAGATAAGTATGATTGATCTTTATTTTTTTCTTGTTGGGAGCATTCTCGCTTCTTTCTTGGGTTTGGTCATTGACCGTTTCCCTGAGCAATCCATTATTCGACCAGCTAGCCACTGCGATTCCTGTCAGACTCGCTTGCGTCCCTTAGATTTGATTCCGATTATCTCTCAAGTAATTGGTCGCTTCCGCTGTCGCTACTGCAAGGCTCGCTATCCATTCTGGTATGCCCTCTTTGAACTCGGCTTAGGAATCCTCTTTCTAGCTTGGTCTTGGGGCTGGCTTTCCTTAGGTCAAATCATCCTAATCACTGCTGGCTCAACCTTGGGCATCTACGACTTTCGCCATCAGGAATATCCCTTAATGGTTTGGCTAACTTTCCACCTAATCCTCATGGCTTTCTGTGGCTGGAATCTGGTTATGAGTTTCTTCCTTGTCCTCGGAATCATGGCCCATTTTATCGATATTCGCATGGGCGCAGGGGATTTTCTCTTTCTGGCTTCTTGTGCGCTCGTCTTTAGCGTGACAGAATTACTGATTTTGATCCAGTTCGCTTCTGCGACGGGGATCCTAGCTTTTCTCCTGCAAAAGAAAAAGGAAAGACTTCCTTTCGTGCCTTTCCTCTTACTTGCTGCTTGTTTGATTATTTTTGGTAAGCTACTGCTTGTTTGATAAAGTCCTCAATCGGCTCTCCTTGGTGGAGAGCTTTTACAATTTTCGAACCGACGATAACGCCATCTGACACCGCATTGAATCGTTCGACATCTTCTTGACTAGACACACCAAAACCTGTCAAGACTGGGATATCCGCTACTTGATGCAATTGTGCCAAGTGCTTGTCCAAGTCTGCGCGGTAATTGCCTGATTTCCCTGTCACCCCATTGATGGCAACGGCATAGACAAATCCCTCAGCTCCCTGGATTAACTCTTTTTGGCGCTCGAGTCCTGTGGTCAAACTAACTAGGGGAATCAAGGCGATATCTGTGTCTGCCAAAAAGGGCTCTACAAAGTTGGCATGCTCATGAGGCAGGTCTGGGATAATCAAGCCCTTAACTGCTGTATCTGCCAGATCTTTGACAAATTTCTCCACACCGTACTGAAAGAGGGGGTTGAAGTAGGTCATGATGACAAGCGGAACTTCTGTTTGAATGGTTTTCAAGGTTTCAACCAAAGCCTGGGTAGAAGTTCCATGAGCTAGACTGCGCAAGCCTGCTTCTTCGATTACAGGTCCATCTGCAACAGGGTCTGAAAAGGGAATACCCACTTCAATAGCAGAAACACCCAAATCTTCTAAAAAGTGGATTGTTTCACCAAGACCATCTAATCCTTTCTCATGGTCCCCAGCCATGATATAGGGAACGAAAATTCCTTTTCCTGCTGCTTTGATAGCGTTCAATTTTTCTGTTAGTGTCTTAGACATGGGCTTCTCCCTTCTTTGCTGCATCTGCTTCCAAGCGGTCTTTGACTTGAACCACATCCTTGTCCCCACGACCAGATAGGCAGACAATCATAGACTTGTCTGGACCAAGTTCTTTGGCTAATTTCACTGCAAAGGCAATGGCATGGCTAGATTCCAAGGCTGGGATAATCCCTTCCACGCGAGACAAGAGTTGGAATCCTTCCAAGGCTTCCTCGTCAGTCACAGGAACATAGCTGGCACGTTTGATATCGTGGTAGTGAGAATGTTCTGGACCGATACCAGGATAGTCCAAACCTGCTGAGATAGAGAAAGCTTCAAGAATTTGCCCATGTGCATCTTGGAGCACATCCATAAGCGAACCGTGGAGAACACCTGGGCGACCCTTGGTCAAGGTCGCTGCGTGGTGCTCCGTATCCACACCAAGCCCTGCTGCTTCAGCCCCATACATTGCTACTGACTCATCTTCTACAAATGGATGGAAGAGACCGATAGCATTAGAACCACCACCAACACAGGCTACTAGGGCATCTGGTAAATCTTGACCTGTCAAGTCACGGTACTGTTGTTTAGCCTCTCGACCGATGACACTTTGGAAGTCACGAACGATTTCTGGGAAAGGATGAGGCCCCAAGGCAGAACCAAGGATATAGTGGGTGTCATCGATGTTAGCTACCCATGAACGAAGGGCTGCATTAACTGCATCCTTGAGCACGCGCGAACCATCTGTCACGGCCTCAACCTTAGCTCCCAAAAGCTCCATACGGAAGACATTAAGGGCTTGGCGTTTAACATCTTCCTCACCCATATAGATGGTACATTCCATGTTAAAGAGAGCTGCAGCAGTTGCAGTTGCCACACCGTGCTGACCAGCACCCGTTTCAGCGATAATTTTCTTTTTACCCATGCGTTTAGCCAGAAGAACTTGTCCCAAGGCATTGTTAATCTTGTGAGCCCCTGTATGGTTGAGGTCTTCCCGCTTGAGATAAATCTTAGCTCCACCGATATGCTGGGTCAAGTTTTTTGCGTAGTAAAGAGGAGTTTCACGTCCTACGTACTGACGTAAGAGCTGGTTTAATTCCTCTTGGAAACTTGGATCCGCCTGACTTTCACGATAAGCTTTTTCCAACTCCAAAACTGCTGTCATCAATGTTTCTGGGACAAAACGTCCGCCGAATTTTCCGTAAAATCCTTCTTTATTTGGTTCTTGATATGCCATGCTTTACCCTCTCTATAAATCTTCTAATCTTTTCATGATCTTTTTGTCCATCCGTCTCCACTCCACTTGATACATCTACTGCATAGGGAGTAAAGTGTTGAATTGCTTTTACTACATTATCTTCATTAAGCCCACCTGCGATAAAGAAGGGCTGAGCTAGTCCTGTCGTATCCAGTTGACCCCAGTCAAAGGTCTGGCCACTCCCAGCAACAGGGGCATCAAAGAGTAGATAATCTGCCTGAGAATTAGGCACAAGCCCCTCTCTATCCACTTGCACAGCCTGAATACTGCTACAAGGCAAATCTTCAAACAACTCATCTGCTACCTGACCGTGAACTTGAACCAAGTCCAGACCAACTTTTTCAATCGCTTCTAGCAATTCTGCCCGACTTGGTGAAACAAATACACCAACCTTTTTAACGTTGACAGGAATGAGCTTTGCCAGCTCAGCAGCCTGTCCTAAGGTCACCTGTCTCTTACTAGGAGCGAAGACAAAACCGATGTAATCCGCCCCTGCTGAAACGGCTGTTTCCACCGCTTCTTTGGTTGATAATCCACAAATCTTAACCTTTGTCAATTTGCAACTCCTTGATTCTCTGGGCTACATCCTCCGCCTGCATCAGAGCTGTCCCTACTAAAATTCCGTTAAAGGATGATGCTAGTCCTTCCGCATCCTGCTCTGTGAAAATAGCAGATTCAGAAATGTAATAGTGACCTTTCTTAAAGTGCTGGGCCAAGTCTACACTGGTCTGCAAATCGACTTCAAAGGTGGTCAAGTTGCGGTTATTGACCCCGATAATCTCCGCTCCAAGTCTGTGGGCTACTTCTAGTTCAGCTAGATTGTGAGTCTCTACCAAGACTTCCAGACCAAGCTCTGTAGCATAGTCATACAGTTCCTTGAGGCGTTCTTCTGACAAGGCCGCGACGATGAGCAAGATAACTGTCGCACCTGCATTACGAGCGCGGATAATTTGCTTTTCATCGATGATAAAGTCCTTGTTGAGCGTCGGAATCTGCACCTGACTGGAAATCTCCCGCAGATAATCCAAATGTCCTTTAAAGAAAATCTCATCTGTCAAAACCGAAATCATCACTGCTCCATTTGCTTCATAAGTCTGGGCCTGTTGCACAATATCCACATCGAGATTGATATCTCCCAGACTAGGGCTAGCTTTCTTGACTTCTGCAATCACCTGCAAGCGGTCTTGATGATTCTTCAAAAATTCTGCCAAGCGATAGGTCTGGCGCAAGGGCTGGATTTGCTCCAGCTCCATTTGCTCGACTTCACGCGCCTTCTGCTCTAAGATTCGTGCTAAAAATTCCTGACTCATTTTTGGTACTCCTGTAACAGTCTGAGTTTTTCAAGGGCCTTGCCACTAGCAATCACTTGACGGGCCAAGGCTACTCCTTCCTTGATACTAGCTACCTTACCATTAGCATAGAAACCAAGACCTGCATTTAAAACTGTCGTTTCCAAGAATGGACTTGGTTCGTTTTGAAGAACGCTGAGCAAAATTTCTGCATTTTCCTGAGCATTCCCACCACGGATATCTTCGATAGCGTAGCGTTCCATCCCCAAATCCTCTGGAGTGAAGCTTGACAAGGTGATTTCGCCATTTTCAAGAAGAGCAATCTTGGTTGTTCCGTTCAAGCCAGCTTCATCAAGACCTTCTGGTCCAGCAACCACAACGGCACGTTTGCGACCCATATTTTTCAAAACCTGAGCTGTACTTTCTAGAAGTTCTGGACGACTAATACCAAGAAGCTGTGTTTCCAAGGCCATTGGGTGAATCAGTGGACCAGTCAAGTTCATGATCGTTGGAATTCCTAGTTCCAAACGAGCTGGCATGATGTATTTCATGGCTGGGTGCATATTTTTAGCAAAGAGAAAGACGATGCCAGTTTTATCAAAAACCTTACCTAGTTCAGCTGGTTTGAGGTCAAGATTGATGCCCAATGCTTGAAGGACATCTGCCGAACCTGATTTAGAAGAAATCGAACGGTTACCGTGCTTAGCCATATGAATGCCGCCACCAGCCAAGACAAAGGCTGCAGTTGTGGAAATGTTAAAGCTGAAAGACTTGTCCCCACCTGTACCGCAGTTATCCATAGCATCATGTATCTCAGTTGGAATATGTTGGGCATGCCCTCTCATGACTTGGGCAATGGCTGTGCGTTCTTCCGGTGTTTCCCCCTTCATCTTAAGAGCCAAGAGGAGAGAAGCAATCTGCGCTTCAGTTACACGCCCAGTTACGATACGCTCGATGACATCTGTCATTTCCACACCTGATAAATTTTCAAATTTTGCTAGTTTTTCAATAATCTCTTTCATCCTAGTTTCCTCACTTTACAACCTTCTCGATAAAATTCCGAATAGAAGACAAGCCATCTGGCGTTCCGATACTTTCTGGATGGTACTGGAAGCCATAAATCGGCAGGCTTTTGTGTTGAATTCCCATAATAGCCTGGTCATCAGTCGAACGAGCTGTCACTTCAAAGCCTTCTGGCATTTCTTCAATCAAAATGCTGTGATAGCGCATGACTGGACGACCATCCTCAATGCCTTGATAGAGAACAGATGGCGCTTCAAAGCTAATATGGCTCTGTTTCCCATGCATGACTTTTGGAGCCAAACCTAGCTTCCCACCAAAGACTTCTGCGATAGCTTGGTGACCCAAACAGATCCCTAGAATTGGCTTCTTACCTGCAAAGTCACGAATCATATCTTCCATCTTTCCAGCATCAACTGGCCAACCAGGACCAGGAGAAAAGACCAGACCATCTGCTTTTTCAGCTTCTTCATACAGCTTGGGATCATCATTTCTCAAGACCTGCACTTCTGCAAAATTCCCGATGTATTGCGCCAAGTTATAGGTAAAAGAATCATAGTTGTCAATCAATAAAATCATGGTCTTAGTTCTCCAATTCTAGTCATAGATTTTGCCTTGTTAATGGTTTCTTGGTATTCGTTTTTTGCGATAGAGTCGTAGACAATCCCTGCCCCAGCCTGCACATAAGCTGTTTGATTTTTGAGAATCATAGTTCGGATGGCAATGGCGAAGTCCATATCACCCGTCGCAGACAAGTAGCCGATTGCTCCTGCATATACGCCTCGTTTTTCCGTTTCTAGTTCATAGATGCGTCTCATGGCCCGAATCTTTGGTGCTCCTGAAACTGTTCCAGCTGGAAGTGTAGATTTCAAAGCATCCATGGCTGTTAATTCTGGAAGCAAACGCCCTTTCACCACGCTGGTCAAATGCATGACATAGCGGAAAAGCTCCACTTCCATATACTTGGTAACTTGGACACTGGCTGTTTCAGAGATGCGACCAATATCGTTACGCCCCAAGTCTACCAACATCCGATGTTCTGCTGTTTCCTTCTCATCAGAAAGCAGGTCTGTCGCCAAGGCCTTGTCCTCTTCATCCGTAGCCCCTCTTGGTCGCGTACCTGCAATCGGATTAGTTGTCACGATGCCATTTTTAACTGAAACCAAACTTTCTGGACTGGCACCGATGATTTGATAATCCCCAAAATCATAGAAATAGAGATAATTAGATGGATTGGTCACGCGAAGATTTCTGTAAAAGTCAAATGGATTACCAGTAACCTCTGCTGAGAAGCGCTGACTGAGTACGCATTGGAACATGTCTCCATTGCGAATCAAGTCACGAGCTGTTTCCACCATTTGCTCAAACTTCTGAGAAGCGATGTGGGGCTTGAAGTCCAGCGGTGATAAATCCAAATCTTCAAATTCATTTGAAGCAGGGATGCGTAATTCCTCAAGCACTTGGTTCAAGGCTTTTTCCAAATCCTCTTGACTGCGATCGCTATATAGAGCATCCTCAATGACATGGATTTTTTCCTTCTTATGGTCAAAGACCATATAACTCTCATAGACAAAGAAATGCATGTCTGGCGTCCCAATGGTATCCTCAGGGATTTGGCAAATTTCTTCATAAAGAGAAATCATATCGTAACCGACAAAGCCAATAGCTCCCCCACCAAAAGGGAGGTCTGAATGGTGCTGGCTCTTATGAGTCACATCATAAAGGAAATCCAAAGGATCCCGATCAATCACTTGCCCATTTTGATAGAGGACTCCATTTTCAAACTGAATCTCAAAAACAGGATTATAGGCTAGGATAGAAAAACGAGCGGTTTCCTTGTCTCTCGGAATACTTTCTAAGATCACCTTGTGTTGCCCCTTTAGGCGCATATAAGCCAAGATTGGTGATAAGACATCTCCATGAATGATTCGTTCCATTGTAATTTCCCTTTCAGTTTCTTATTTTTAATTTTTTGTCTTTTTTCTATTTCCCTTAAATAGTGCGGACGGGAGGTAAAATTATCCAGTGGATGATTTTAGAAAACCATAAAATGAAAGACCTAATTTTCGAGCTCCTCGCTCATTCATTTCTAGGCTCAAGCTAAAATAGTTCCCCGAACTATTTTACTCTCAAAAATTCCGTTCTAGAGAAGCATCTTTGCTTCTCTAGAATACCACTATGGCGGGAAATAGCGTTTCAATGCTCACTTCGTTTGCAAATATTTTATAGAAATCTATCTATTGATGAAGCATAATTTAAAACTGATGACCATATCTACGATAAATATATAAAAATCCCCACGCAAAATAACTTGCGTGAGGACGAAATTCGCGGTGCCACCTCAATTATAGGATTTCTCCTATCTCTCATTCCTGTCTCAGAACTTTCCTGTAACAGGCTGTGCGATAAAGGGCACTCCCTTGAGAATTATGTTTTCTTCTCTCGTTTCAGATGGACCCAACCTTACAGCTTTCTCTGCTTGTTTCCAGCAACCACAAGCTCTCTGGGAAAGAAAGTACTGTAATTTTTCCATCTCTTATTTCTTAGCTTCTAGGTAGTCTGCAATCGCAGCTACGTCCTTGTCTCCACGACCAGAGACATTGATGATGATAATGTCATCTTTACTTAGTTTCGGTGCACGTTTAACCGCTTCTGCGATGGCGTGCGAACTTTCAATCGCTGGGATAATCCCTTCTGTCTTACTAAGAAGGAGCAAGGCTTGAACAGCTTCTTCGTCTGTCGCTGCCACATATTCCACGCGACCTGAATCTTTAAAGTAGGCGTGTTCTGGGCCAACCCCTGGATAGTCCAAACCAGCTGAGATAGAGTAAACTGGCGCCAGCTCTCCGTCTTCCTTAAAGACTGCATAGGTCTTCATACCATCGACAATTCCGACACTACCCTTTGTCATAGTGGCTGCATGCTTGTCTGTGTCAAGTCCGTGACCGGCAGCTTCGACCCCAACCAATTTGACTTCTTCATCAGCCACATACTGTGAAAAAGCACCGATAGCATTGGAACCACCACCTACACAGGCAATGACGTAGTCTGGTAAACGGCCTTCTTTTTCCAAGATTTGACGACGAGATTCTTCACTGATGACCTTTTGAAACTCATGGACAATAGTAGGATAAGGGTGAGGTCCCACAGCCGATCCCAAAACATAGAAGGCTTCAAGGGCATTCATCCATGCTCCAAAGGCTGCATCGACCGCATCCTTGAGAGTTCGTGTCCCCGTTTCAACCGCGTGAACAGTTGCTCCCATCATCTCCATGCGGAAAACATTGAGACGTTGACGCTCCACATCTTCTGCCCCCATGTAGACATCACAAGCCATACCAAACTTAGCTGCAGCTGCTGCTGTCGCAACACCGTGCTGACCAGCTCCTGTTTCCGCAATCACTCGTTTTTTGCCCATACGTTTGGCAAGAAGAATTTGTCCTAAAACGTTGTTAAGTTTGTGAGAACCAAGGTGGTTAAGATCTTCGCGCTTGAGATAAATCTTAGCGCCACCTAAGTGATCTGTCAAACTTTCCGCAAAATAAAGCGGTGTTTCACGACCTGAATAATCCTTCAAGTAATGGCGAAATTCTGCCAAAAACTCTGGATCATCCTTGTATTTGTCAAATGTCATTTCCAACTCATCCAACAAAGCCTGAATCGGCTCCGGTACAAAACTACCACCAAATTGTCCAAAATAACCTTTAGTTGTCATAAATTTTTCCTCTTTCCATATTAATTCGGCTTTTTGTTTGCTTTTAGTAGTAGGCAAGGAGCTGCAGATAGAACTCAAGTTCATCAAAGCGACTTAACGCCCTAATAAAAGATAAACAAAATGACCGAAAGAAAAAAGCCCACACACAGAATCTACTTCCATGTGAGGGCGTTGGTAACGCGGTGCCACCTCAATTATAAAGGGACTATTCCCCTTTACATCTCTGCCTTGTCTAACAACAAGTTGCACTGTAAGGTGTGCGCACCGAATTTTCATTGTTTCAAATTCATTTTTAAAATCAGCCCACTTTCACTACTTCCAACCACCTGTTCACAATCACCACAGGCTCCCTGAAGATCAAAAATAGTTACTTTTCTGATTTGTTGAGAATATTATATGCTATTGTCCGCTTTTTGTCAAGATTTTTTATTATTTTTTTCCAGAACCGAGGATTTCTTCAGAAATTCTCACCAAAGTCTGAACGATGTAATCAACTTCTTCATCGCTTAATTTTGTATGAAGAGGAAGCGTAATTTCATTTTCAAAGAAGGCATAGGCTCTTGGATAATCTGCCATATCGAAACCAAGATTCTTATAGGCTGTCAGGAGAGGAAGCGGTTTATAGTGTACATTACTTGCAATTCCTGCTTTGGCCAATTCTTGGATGATGTGGTTGCGTTCTTCTAAACTTGCTCCTTCTACATGGGTGATGTAGAGGTGGCGTGAAGATTCGACACTATCAGTCTTGTGTGCCAATGGACGGATGCGAGAACCTGCAAAACCACGATCATAGCGGTCCACGATGTCCTTACGACGTTCTAGCAAAGCTGGGTAACGGTCCAATTGTACCAAACCAATCGAAGCCATGATATCGGTCATATTGCACTTGTAGGCTGGTGTGACGATATCGTACTCCCATGAACCCAATTGCATCTTGGCAAGAGCATCCTTTGTTTGACCGTGAAGGGAAAGGATTTGGAACTCCTTGTACATCTCTTCGTCATCAATCGCTGGATTGGCTTTCCAAGTCGCACTTCCTCCCTCAGCCGTTGTAAAGTTCTTAACGGCGTGGAATGAGAAGGAAGTAAAGTCAGCGATAGATCCAGCTGGTTGTCCTTTATAAGTAGATCCCAAAGCATGGGCACTATCTGAGACAATTACGATACGGTTAAAGGCTTTTTGCCACTTGCTAGCAGCTGTAAAGAGGTCCCGTTTCTTCTCCACCACTTGGAGCAAACGATCATAGTCGCAAACAATCCCTGCAAGCTCAACCGGAATAATCACCTTAGTCTTTTCAGTGATGGCTTGCTCAAGCAAGTCATAGTCCATCTCAAACGTATCTGCTTGAATATCCACCATGACAGGTGTCGCTCCTACGTGTGTGATAACACTACATGAAGCTGTATAAGTCATAGCTGGAACGATGACTTCATCCCCAGGTCCCACTTCCAAAACACGCAAAATCAACTCAAGAGCGGCTGTCGCAGAGTTGAGGCAGACAGTCTTAGGTGTCTGTGTGTATTGAGACAAGCGGCGCTCCAGTTCTTTTGTCTTCGGACCTGTTGTGATCCAACCAGAACGAAGGGTATCCGCTACTTCAGCAATTTCAGCTTCGGTAATATCGGGAGGTGAAAATGGAATATTGTAATTTGGCATTGATTTGCTCCTTTTATCTGTACTCATTTTCTCATGACTACTTTATTTTAGTACTTCAAACACGGTTTGAAACATGATTTTGATGTCTCCAAGGAAACTAAACTCTCGGAGATAGGCGAGATTATAGCGCATCTTTTCAGGAAGGACATGTTCGACATAGGCCTGGTCAACCGACAGACCTTTCTCTGTCATCTGACTGATGATGGTGTCCTCATCCTTGTAGTTGATACTGGCTGGAGAGGTGATTCCTGCTGGCAAGAGCAAGGTCGCCATCATTTCAGGACTATACTGCTCTGTGTAACGTGGCACTTCAGGACGGGTCCCTACAAAGGACATTTCGCCTTTAAGGACATTGACCAGCTGAGGTAGTTCGTCCAAACGCACACGGCGGATGAAATTTCCAACCTTGGTAATGCGACTATCGTTAGCAGAAGTCACCAGACTTCCTTTTTTATCCGCATCCGTTACCATAGTACGGAACTTCCAAATCTTGAACCGACGATTATACTGGGTCACGCGCTCTTGCTTGTAAATGACAGGTCCCTTGCTATCCAACTTGATCCAAATGCTCAAGACAAGAAAGACGGGAGAGGTCAAAAGTAGCAAAAACAGGGCCAGAACCCAGTCCAGGCAACGCTTGAAAACCAGCGAACCTTTCCTTTTAGAGACAAGCTGGTAGTAAGACTTAACCTCGCTTGATTGCATTTCCACGGGTAGGTCTTCCCATTTCAGCATGCTGTTTCTCCTTTGTTTTTATTATACTATTTGTCAACATTTTTCATTATACCACAAAATGGAAAAGGCGGTGCAAGAAATCTGTGATTTGAAGAATTTCCTTCTGGTGCTCAATGAAAATCAAAGTACAGCTTTGAGGTTGCAGATAAAGCTG
>NZ_KV811121.1:0-34493 GCF_001813005.1 Streptococcus sp. HMSC062H02 | reverse complement strand
AAAGTACAGCTTTGAGGTTGCAGATAAAGCTGACATGGTTTGAAGAGATTTTCAAAGAGTATTAGGACATGGCCCCAGCCTGCAAGCTATACATTTTGTGATAGGTTCCTCCCAAGGCCAAGAGTTCCTCATGGGTTCCACTCTCGATGATACGCCCCTTGTCCAAGACGTAGATGCAGTTGGCGTCTTGGATGGTCGAAAGGCGATGAGCAATAGCAATGGTCGTCCGACCCTGTCTCATCTTAGCTAGGGAATCTTGAACCAAACTTTCTGTTTCAGAGTCAATATTGGCTGTCGCTTCATCCAAAATCAGGATTTTAGGCTGACTGGCGACAGTTCTAGCAAAGGCAAGAAGCTGGCGTTGGCCAGTAGAAAAGCTCGAACCACGCTCAGAAACAGGTGCATCATAACCCTGCGGAAGGTCCTGAATAAAGGAATCTGCATCGACAAAGGCAGCTGCAGCCTGGACCTGATCATCACTAAGATCTTGGTACATGGCGATATTGGACTTGATAGTCCCGTGATAGAGGAAGGGATCCTGTAAGACCAAACCGATGTTTTTTCTCAGCTCTTCCTGACTGTAGTTCCTGATATCCACATCATCCAAGAGAACGTGGCCTGACTGAAATTCATAAAAACGCATGAGGACATTGATAATCGAAGATTTCCCCGAACCTGTATGACCTACAAAGGCAATGGTTTCACCCTTCTTAACTGAAAAGGAAATATCATCCAGAATCGGATGTTTGCCATCATATGAGAAACACACATGTTCAAAACGGATATTGCCTTCTTGGACTTTGGCTGGTCCATCTTCTTGAAGAGGCTCATAGGTCGTTTCGTCAATCAAGGCAAAGACACGGCCTGCAGACACCATGGACGTTTGAAGGGTTGAAAAGTTTTGCGTCACCTCAATCAAGGGATCAAAAAGGCGGTTGATATACTGGATGAAGGCATACATGGTTCCGGCCGTTATCCCGATAGAAAGACCACGGTAACCAAAGTAAGCCATCAAAACGGCATATCCTAGCAGTTTCAGCAAACTCATGGCAGGGCGCAAGAAGAGGGCATCCAAGGCTACAGAACGGTTGGCATAGGCCAAGTGTTCTTGGTTGATTTCATCAAATTCTGCCTGCAGGCGCTTCTCTTGATTAAAGGCCTGGATAATCCTGATTCCCTCGATATTCTCTGCCAACTTACTATTGATATCCGACAAGAGACTTCTGGTTTTTTCGATAATCTTGACTGACTTTTTCCGATAGAGATTGACCAAAAGGAAAATCAAGGGTAGAAAGAGCAAAACTAAAGCTGTCAAACGAAAATCCAGCACCAACATGGTATAGAGAGTTGTCAGAAAGATAAAAACTGCTGAGATAAAGCTGGATAAAATTCCCGAAAACATATCACTGATGGTCTCAGTATCATTGGTCAAACGAGAGACGATGGAACCTGCTGGCGTCTTGTCAAAATAAGACATGCCGAGTTTCTCCATATTGGCAAAGGCATCGCGACGAATATCCCTAACAATACTGTAGGACACCCGCGCAAAGAGAAGATTCCCGACATACTGAACTAGAGTTTGTAGGAGATAAAGGCCATAGTAGACCAGCAAAACGGTCACGGCCAGTTGATTAAGATTGCTGAGGTACTGGTCGATAAAGTGGGAAGCCACAAGGGGAATGACACTTTTAATGACCGTAGTCGCAAGGAGAAAACTGAGTGCCAAAAAGGTCAGGAGGCCATAGGGCTTGAGATAGGACATCAAGCGCGTCAATATAGCCCATTGTTCTTGCTTATTCTGCATCTTCTTCTCCTTTCATTTCCAACTGCTGAGACTGGTAGGTTTGGGCATACCAGCCATCCAGGGCTAGCAGTTCTTCGTGTGTACCCCGTTCTATGATTTGGCCATTTTGCAGGACTAAAATCAAATCTGCATGGACAACTGCACTGAGGCGATGGGCTGTGATAATGGTTGTCTTATCCTTCCGCGTCTCCTTGAGATTGTCGATAATCGCATACTCTGTCTTGGCATCCACGGCGGACAAGGAATCATCTAAAATCAAGATATCAGGGTCTAAAATCATCGCCCGACTCATGGCCAGACGCTGCTTTTGACCACCAGATAGACTGACCCCTTTTTCACCGATAACTGTATCAAAGCCCTGAGGCATGTCTACAATATCTTGGTAAACTTGAGCTAGTTTAGTCGCTTCCTCGACCGCTGAAAGGGGCAAATTAGGATTGCCGAAGCGGATATTGTCTAAGATCGAGGTCGCAAAGAGAAACTGATCCTGAGGGACATAGCCCATGAGACCACGAAGGTCTGTCAGACGATAATCCCGAATATCGTGACCGTTTAGATAAATAGCTCCCTTATCCACATCGTATTCACGCAAGAGGAGCTTAATCAAGGACGTTTTCCCAGAGCCTGTCTGTCCGACCAAGCCCAGGGTTTGCCCTCTTTCCAAACTAAAGTGAACATCCGTCAGTGTCTCCTCATTTTCAAAGGCAAAGCTGTCAATGGCGTACTCCAAACGTCCATTTTCGATACTGTCCAGAGGACATTCAGGATCTTTTATAGGTGATTCCTGAGATAAAAGATCCTCAATCCGCTGATAAGAAACCTTTCCTCGCTGAGTAATATTAAAGAGGAAACCAATAGCCATAAGAGGCCAGACCAACATATCCAAATAACTGATAAAGGTGACCAGATTCCCAACCGTGATTTGCCCTTTCTGAACCATCAAAGAACCGACCAAGAGGGTTAAGACATAGGATGAACCAACAAACAAGAGAACCATAGGGTCAAAGAGACTATCGTATTTCATGGTTTGCAGGTTCTTCTGGAAGGTCAATTCATTGACTGCCTGAAAGGACTTCAACTCGTCCGCCTGGTAACCGAAAGACTTGGTCACTTTAATACCTGATACGGACTCCTGCACCTTGTTATTGAGTTCAGAAAAGGCGGCTTGCGATTCGCCAAAAGCCTTGTGGGTCTTTCTCCCTAGACGACTGGTCGCATAAGCCATGAAAGGTAAGGGTAGAATGGCAACTAGCGTCATTTGCCACGAAATGCTAAAGAGCATGGTCAGCAAGGTCACCAAAGCCGTGATAGAGGCATCCACGGCAGACATAACACCGCCCCCTGCCAGACGCGTTAGGGCATTGATATCGTTGGTTGCGTGTGCCATCAGGTCCCCAGTCCGATAGGTTTGATAAAAGGCTGGAGACATTTTTGTGAAATGCTCAAATAAGCGAGAGCGCATAATCTGTCCCAAACGGTAGGAAGTACCGAGGATATACATACGCCAAACATAGCGCAGATAGTACATCCCAAAGGCTGCAAGAAGCAAGTAAAATAGGGCAAGAAGGAGGTCCTGCTGGGTTAATTGCCCCGATGTGATGGCATCAATGACCCTCCCCATAACCATTGGGGGAATAAGGTTGAGGACGGAAACCAAGACCAGAGCCACAATCCCGACTAAATAACGGCGTTTTTCTAACTTGAAAAACCACCAAAGTTTTTGAATAATGGACATAACATCCCTTTCTGATTGCAAATAGAAACCTGAGGCCAAGACCCCAGGTTTTTCTTATTCATAGGTTACGACTGTGACCGCACCCTTGTCATACTCAGCGATAAAGATATTGGCTACATTGTCATGCCCTTGTTTGCTGAGATTATCAAGCAACCACTCTTCGCTACGGCCAATATATTCCAAAACATCGACTTGGATCACACCGTCAGTCACAACTGGATACTTAGGATTTTCATCTCCCATTTGGATCACGATGAGTTGGCCATTTTGCTCCTGCACAGCTCGTTTGACCTGTTTCATCTGGAAAATTCCTTGGCTACGAAGTTTGAGAGCAACTTCTGCTGCAGACAAACCAACTGAACGACAGGCTTCTGGGTCAATCTGCCCATTTTTGATAAGGAGAGTTGGTTTTCCATCAATCAAGCGTTTGACAAAACGAACATTGTTATTGAGCCACTTGAGGGTCAAGACCAAAATCGTCCACATCATCAAAATCACTGCGTACTGCAGAATGCTGATTGAACTATTGTAAATCACCCCACCGATGATACCACCAAGAACATAGTTCTGAATTTGGTCTGTAGCAGAGTTAGGTGCTAGGTTACCCTTTCCTGTCACATTAATAACAAAAACAAGAGAGAAAAGACCCAAGGCCAGTTTGATTAAAATTTCCATATAATTGAGTGTCATTTGTTTACCTCCACCAATTCAATAGCGTCTGTTTGATTCAATTCTAATTTCTCTAAAAGATACTTGTCTGGTTGGCTCCCGTTCATGGCGCGGTAGAAATTTGGACCTACCTTGACAAGCGCTCCATCAGTGGCTGCAGAAGTATTGACATAAACTTCTGATTTATCCACTCCCAAGTCTTTGGAAACAACCTCTATGAAATGAAGGGAGGTTTGAAATTGGTTGTTAGAGGCTTGATTGGTCTGGTATTTTGAGATTGTCACCAAAAGCATGGCCACCAAGGTCAAGGCCAAAATCATGACCAATTCCCGAAACTTAGTCCCCTTTTTATCTCGATAGGCTTTAAAAGCAAAAAATCCTGTGATAGCTAGGAGAACAATTCCAAAGCCAATCATGATGCCATTTTGCTGACTGATTTGGCTAAGTACATAGTCATATGAGTAAAATTTCATTTATTTTCACTCCCTTTCATAAAATCATTCTTAATTATAAACGAAAGAGAGTGATTTTTCAAGCCATACGTTGGGGAAATGGACCTTTTTTTGGTATAATAAAATCTATAATCTGAATGAAAAAGGTAACTTTATGAAACTCATCTCATGGAATATTGATTCCCTCAATGCTGCCCTAACTAGTGACTCAACTCGTGCCAAATTGTCCCAAGAAGTACTACAAACCTTGGTCGCTGAAAATGCTGATATCATCGCTATCCAAGAAACCAAGCTTTCTGCCAAGGGTCCTACTAAAAAACACTTGGAAATTTTAGCTGAACTCTTTCCAAACTACGAAAACACGTGGCGTTCTTCTCAAGAACCTGCCCGCAAAGGCTACGCTGGAACCATGTTCCTTTATAAGAAAGAACTCACACCAACAATCAGCTTCCCAGAAATCGGTGCCCCTTCTACCATGGACTTGGAAGGCCGCATCATTACCCTAGAATTTGATGAATTTTTCGTGACCCAAGTATACACTCCAAACGCTGGCGATGGTCTCAAACGCTTGGAAGAGCGCCAAGTCTGGGATGTCAAATACGCTGAGTATTTGGCTCAACTAGACAAAGAAAAACCAGTCCTTGCGACTGGTGACTACAACGTAGCCCACAAGGAAATCGACCTTGCAAATCCTGCCAGCAATCGCCGTTCACCTGGATTTACAGACGAGGAACGTGCTGGTTTTACCAACCTCTTGGCAACTGGATTTACCGACACCTTCCGCCACATTCACGGCGATGTCCCAGAGTGTTATACCTGGTGGGCGCAACGCAGCAAGACTTCTAAAATCAACAATACAGGCTGGAGAATCGACTACTGGCTCACCAGCAATCGCGTAGCTGACAAGGTGACCAAGTCTGACATGATTGACTCAGGTGCGCGCCAAGACCACACACCCATTGTCATGGAGATTGAGCTCTAAGGAGAAATCTAATGGACTATCAAGCTGTCATTCCTGAATTTGTAGTATCTGACCTCGAAAAGTCACGCCACTTCTACTGCGACTTGCTGGGATTTTCTGTCGAATACGAGCGTCCAGAGGAGAAATTTCTCTTCCTCTCGCTTGAAGACTGCCAACTTATGCTAGAAGAAGGCAGCACGGAAGAATTAGCCCAACTAACCTATCCTTTCGGGCGCGGTGTCAATATTTCCTTTGGCATTGAAGATGTCCCTCAGCTCCACCAAAAACTGCTGGAAGCTGACTATCCTATCCATCGTCCTTTGACCAAGAGAACATTTCGTGTTGGCGATCACTATATCTATCCTCACGAGTTTGCAGTCTTGGATCCAGATGGCTATTTTTTGAGATTTAGCGAGTAGAAGAATAAAAGGCTACAATACTATCTAGCGTTGCAGCCTTTTATTCGTTCGCTTTTATGATCTATTTACTAACAAAATATTTGATTTATAAAGCTAATTGGTGTAAAATAAAAACATTGGCAGTAGCCTATTTAAAATTGAATATCATTTTACTTGTTTATGTCGTGAATTGGCACGACGTTTCTACAAGGTGCCGGAACACCTAACAATGAGTATGTCTATTGAGGGTATGTTTTTAGACATACCTATTTTGAGGGCTTGCTTATCTGTTAAGTAGGTCCTTTTTTTAGTATTTTGCTAAGGCTAGCCTTCAAGGTTAAATATAATATTTTTAATATTTCCCTTATTTAGTGCGGACGGGAGCAACTTCCTTCGGAATTTCATCCCTAATTTTTGAGCCCCTAGCTCTTTCATTTCTAGGCTTAGGCTAAAATAGTTCCCCGAACTATTTTACTCTCAAAAATCCCGTCATATACAATAACAAGATTATTGTATATGATACCACTACAGCGGGAAATATCTAGTAAAACTCGCTTCGCTCGCACTAGTATTATACATATACATTATTAGCAAACTAAATCACTATAGAAACATTTAAACAAGCAAATGAAGTATCTTTTAGACTTTAGGAGGTCTTATGAAATTATTAGAAGAGCGCATCCTCGAGGATGGGCATATCTTGGGTGACAATATCCTCAAGGTGGATTCCTTTTTAACCCACCAAGTTGACTTTAGCTTGATGCGAGAGATTGGTAAGGTATTTGCGGACAAATTCGCTGCTGCTGGCATTACCAAGGTCGTGACCATTGAAGCGTCAGGCATTGCCCCAGCCATTTTTACAGCTGAAGCCTTAAACATTCCCATGATTTTCGCCAAGAAAGCTAAAAACATCACCATGAACGAAGGTATCTTAACTGCCCAAGTCTACTCCTTTACCAAGCAAGTGACCAGCACCGTTTCCATCGCTGGAAAATTCCTTTCACCAGAGGACAAGGTCTTGATTATCGATGATTTCCTAGCAAATGGACAAGCTGCCAAAGGTTTGATCCAAATCATCGAACAAGCCGGAGCAAAAGTCGAAGCGATTGGTATCGTGATTGAAAAATCTTTCCAGGATGGTCGTGATTTGCTTGAAAAAGCAGGGTATCCAGTCCTATCACTGGCTCGCTTGGATCGTTTCGAAAATGGTCAGGTCGTATTTAAGGAGGCAGATCTCTAATGCAAAAACAAGAAAAACACTCGCAAGCAGCCGTTCTTGGCTTGCAGCACTTACTAGCCATGTACTCAGGTTCTATCCTGGTTCCCATCATGATTGCGACAGCTCTTGGCTATTCATCTGAGCAGTTGACCTACCTGATCTCCACAGATATCTTCATGTGTGGGGTGGCCACCTTCCTTCAACTCCAACTCAACAAATACTTTGGGATTGGACTACCAGTCGTTCTCGGGGTTGCCTTCCAGTCGGTTGCTCCTTTGATTATGATTGGGCAAAGCCACGGTAGCGGTGCTATGTTTGGTGCCCTTATCGTTTCTGGGATTTATGTAATTCTAATTTCAGGCATCTTCTCAAAAGTAGCTAATCTTTTCCCTTCTATCGTAACAGGCTCTGTCATTACCACGATTGGTTTAACCTTGATTCCTGTTGCTATTGGAAATATGGGAAATAACGTTCCAGAGCCAACTGGTCAAAGTCTCTTACTTGCTGCTATCACTGTTCTAATTATCCTCTTGATTAACATCTTTACCAAAGGATTTATCAAGTCTATCTCCATTTTGATTGGTCTGGTTGTTGGAACTGCCATCGCTGCTACCATGGGCTTGGTTGATTTCTCCCCTGTTGCGGCAGCACCGCTTGTCCATGTTCCAACTCCCCTCTACTTTGGTGTACCGACTTTTGAAATCTCATCCATCGTCATGATGTGTATCATTGCAACGGTTTCCATGGTTGAATCCACTGGTGTTTACCTGGCCTTGTCTGATATCACCAATGACCCAATCGACAGCACGCGCCTGCGCAACGGTTACCGTGCAGAAGGTCTGGCCGTACTTCTCGGAGGAATCTTTAACACCTTCCCTTACACAGGATTTTCACAAAACGTTGGTTTGGTTAAATTATCTGGTATCAAGACCCGCCTGCCAATCTACTACGCTGCTGGTTTCCTAGTCCTCCTTGGACTCCTTCCTAAGTTTGGTGCCCTCGCCCAAATCATTCCGAGCCCTGTTCTTGGAGGGGCCATGCTGGTGATGTTTGGCTTTGTTTCCCTTCAAGGGATGCAAATCCTCGCCCGCGTTGATTTTGCTAACAATGAACATAACTTCCTTATCGCAGCTGTCTCCATCGCTGCAGGTGTCGGACTCAACAATAGTAATCTCTTTGTCAGCATGCCAACAGCCTTCCAAATGTTCTTCTCAAATGGAATCGTCGTAGCCAGCCTACTGGCCATTGTCCTCAATGCAGTATTAAACCGGAAGAAGAAATAAGAAAAAGAGGTGCGAGCCTCTTTTTTGTTTATCACAAATTGATTATAAATACTATCAATCCCAATTCCCAGCTAAGATTTCTTTTATAAACTTTTTAGGCATCCAAAAGGAGTGTTTTGTAATCCTACGTCCATCTGGAAGTTCATCCGTATCAGATAATGAACCTTTCCCAACAAATTTTCCTTTTTCAATTTCATAATAAGTATTTGTAGCGTGTAATTTCGTAAATAGGATTCTGTTTATCTTACTTTGAGGGAAATTGGTTGAAACTTTATTACCATTTTGGGTTAATTTAACTCCGTCAGAAATAATTTGTCTAGTTTCCTGCCACACTCTTTGTATTTCTTCTAATTGTCTATCCTGAAATCCCCAAAACTTGATAGAATCTAATACAAATAGCTTCGGTTCAATTTCCTTAAAAATAACGAAGAGGAATCGTTTATTGTAAATTTCATTATAAACATGTGATGATTCCCAACTATCATTTGCTGCTAGTTCTTTAAAACAATAAGTTTTAAACGGGGAGTCTTCCTTAGGTAAATTATTCTTATCTACTCGAATAACTCTCAAATTCATGTTTGCTTTTTGAAATTCTTTTGTCTTATCTAAATCCCCTGTTAAGCCTAAAATTTTTCTAATCAGAGTACTATTCTTACCTTTTGCTTTGGGATTTACTTCAAATCTATCATATAACTCTTGTTCAGAGAAACCTTTGTAGGAGAGAATCTTCTCTGCAATAACCTCAGTAAATGATTTTTTCTCACCCCTAAAATTAGCCAGGACACTTTCTTGATCTGATTGATTAAAGATTTTATGATTAATCAGATAGGTCATATAACTTGATTTTAATTCCCAAGCTCTTTGTTTCGCTAATTCATAACTAAAAGGTTGTTGTCTTAAATCCTTTCCTTTACCTGCCCCTTTTGTACAAGTTGATAAATAGTTCCCATCTGATTCTGATAATTCATGTGCCCTTCCATTTTTGATTTTATCTGTAATCTTCTTATAGTCTTCAAGGATAACTGCCATATCCTCCTCAAACCATTCATATAAAAATATTTTTTCAATGACATAGTCCTTCATTGTCTGATTAGGAGTTAAGCCATTGTAAAACAATAATAAAATCTTTGCGCATTTTTTCCATAAGTGGGTGGAGTAAAAATCCTCTAAATTTTCCTCCATATAGTTTAGTATTGTTAATACAAGTCGTTCTTTGGCACTAAGTGTCCCATTTTTGTTTACCTTAAAAGGAGTAACTTTTAATTCTACACCAATTTTTTCAAAGTCAGCTTCCGAGTCACTATTTGGCTGATAACCATAGAAATATTTTTCAATATAATTTCCATACTGTCCTTTTGACTTCATACTAATTGCTTTATCTTGGACCTCAGAGACTACTCTATCATTATAATCGTCATATGATTTATAAAGCGAACGATTATACTCTTCCATAACATCGGAAAATTTTCTATTTAATAGTTTGTGAGAATATTCAATAACACTATCGATATCTTCATCGTTATAGTTAAATAAGTTTTGATCCATTTTCTTCTCCTATCTTTTATATTATATCAAATTAAACTAAAGCAAGCATTAATACTTGATCAATTATCGAAAATAGTATATAATGGATTAAACTGTAAAATATTAAGGAGAAAAGATGAAAGTTCTCGAACTATTTGCTGGAGTTGGCGGTTTTCGCATAGGATTAGAAAATGCCGATAAGCAACTCTTTAAAACAAAATGGGCAAACCAATGGGAACCATCTCGTAAATCTCAAGATGCATTTGAGGTCTATGATTATCACTTCCCCAATAGCGAAAACATCAATATTAGTATTTCTGATATAACAGACGAACAATTCTCCAAAATGGATGCCGATATGATTGTCGGTGGTTTTCCTTGCCAAGATTACTCAGTTGCGCGTAGCAAGAAAGATGAAAAAGGAATTGAAGGGAAAAAAGGAGTTTTATTTTGGGAGATTATTAGAGCAACGGAAATAATTAAGCCAAAATATTTAATCCTAGAAAATGTAGATAGACTTTTAAAAGCACCTTCAAAACAAAGAGGACGAGATTTTGCAATTATGCTCACAGCTTTTAATAATCTTGGATATTCTGTAGAGTGGAGAGTTATTAATGCTGCTGATTACGGAAGAAGCCAACGAAGACGCCGTGTATTCTTTTTCGTATATCGAAATGATACTGTATTTGCAAAAAAGATTGATAATCTTTACGAAAAAAAGGAAGAAATTTTTGAAGATAATAGGTATGATGACTATATTTTCAATCAAGGCCTATTTGCAAAACAATTTCCTATTAAACCTATAGCAGTTAAAAATCGCCATGTGTTTTATGAGTTACCAAATGATATAGTTGAAGTTTCAGATACTTTTACTGGTACCGTTTGGAATACAGGAATTATGAGACATGGAAAATACTATTCTATTGATACAGAACCTAATTACAATGGCAACCCTATCACTCTAGGAGAAATTCTTCAAGATGAAGAGGAGGTCCCAGAGAAATATTTCATTACAGATCCAGCAAAATTGGAAAAATTCCAATTCTTACGAGGTCCTAAACGAATAGAACGTACTTCTGCCACTGGACATACTTATATCTATTCTGAAGGAGGTATGGCTCCTTATGACGATTTAAATTTACCTGGTCGAACAATGTTAACTTCTGAAGGTACCGTCAATCGTTCTACCCATTTTCTTAAAGTTAATGGCAAATACCGTCTTATAACTCCAGTTGAAGCAGAACGCCTTCAAGATTTTCCAGATAATTGGACAGCTAAAAAGAAATTGTCAGATGGATCTATTGTCAACGTTTCTGATAAAATGAGAATGTTCTTTATGGGAAATGCTTTAGTTACTGAGATTGTAAAAGAAATTGCTAAGTTTATTAAAGAAATTGATTGATTTATCTGAAACAAAAAAGAGGTGTGAGCCTCTTTTTTGTTTCTTTATATCCTTACCTGTCTGTCTTCAGACCGCTGACCTGTGATAAACATGGTAAAGGTTGCCTTGCAGACATTTCTGCCTTCTTGATTGGTGATATCGACATCCACGACACAGGTTGTGCGACCTTGATGGACACATTCTCCTTTAATGGTCAGCACATCGTCGAGTTTTCCTGCCTTGAGGTAGTTGATAGAGGACTGGAGTGTCACTCCATCAAGCCCTAGCGAGATAACCACCAAACCACTAATCTGGTCACAAAGGGTGAAGAGATAGCCACCATGGGCATTGCCATAGTAGTTGAGCGACGAGTCCACTACTTTTGTCGTCACCACAACGTGACCGTCTCTCATTTTTTCTATTTCGTAATTTTCAAAGGCAGATATAGCGTCAAAATGAAAATCTTTCATCGTTTCCTCCTGATAGTTCAAACGACACTATGATACTAGTTTTTATAGGACTGTGCAAGGAGAAAGCTCCTAGTCTGGCAAAATTCCAACCTGCTCTACAAAGCGCATAAATGCTGCTTGTCCCTGTTCCGTTTGCTTGTAAACCCCTGCGTCCTCCAAAACACGTGCAAAGATAGCACCCACAGAGTCCTTGACGATTTCAAGGGCTTTTTCTTTATCTGCTAGGTCCGGATGTTGGGCTTTGAGCTGGTCTGCCCATTCCTGATGATAAGGGGTAACTGCTTCATCATCTCCTACAAGATAGCTGGCAACTTGCTCCACTTCTGCTTTCAAACGAGGTGGTAAGATTGCCAAGCCCATGACCTCAATCAAGCCGATATTTTCCTTCTTGATATGTTGAACATCCTTGTGGGGATGATAGATGCCATCAGGATGCTCTGCCGAAGTCTGATTGTCCCGCAAGACCAAGTCCAATTCAAACTGTCCATCACGCTTACGCGCAATGGGTGTAATGGTGTGATGCGGTATCCCGTCTGTCTCTGCCAAAATTTGCACTGCAGGATCTGAATACTGACGCCATTCCTGCAATATCTTATCAGCCAAGTTGATCAAATCTTCTTTTGAATCCGAGGTCAAACGTAGCACTGACATAGGCCACTTGACAATCCCAGCCTTGACCTGATCAAAACCAGCAAATCGGAAAGCCTTTTGCAAAGGAGCCAATTCCATAGGAAACACGTGACGGCCTCCTTGATAGTGGTCATGGGTGAGAATAGAGCCTCCCACGATTGGCAGGTCGGCATTAGAGCCTGCAAAATAGCCAGGAAACTGCTCTACAATAGCCAGCAGACGCTCAAAGCTCTGACGACTGATAGCCATGGGGCGATGCTGGCCGTCTAAGAAAATACAGTGCTCATTAAAATAAGCATAGGGCGAATACTGGAAGCCCCACTCCTGACCCGCCATTTCAAAACGGATAATGCGGTGATTGCTTCGAGCTGGATGGTTAACCCGACCATGGTAGCCTTCGTTCTCTAGACAGAGTTGACACTGTGGGTAATTGCTAGCTTGAACCAACTTAGCTGCCGCAATCTCTTTTGGATCCTTTTCAGGTTTAGACAGATTGATAGTAATCTCCAGTTCTCCGTAGTCTGATGGTACACGATAAGCGATATTCTTAGAAATAGCCTTGAGCTTGATGTAGTCATTTTTCTGGCTGAGCTGGTAAAAATCACCTATCGCCTGCTCAGGAGAGTGAGCATAGGTTGTCCAAAAGTCACGATTAACCTGACTTGGACAAGGAGTTACCAAGTCCATCAGTTCAGAACCGAGGATTTCACGCGCAGTCTGACTGTCCTCAATCGTCTCTAATCGAACTGCTTCCTCGACTAACTGGTCCTTAAGGTCAATCAACTCATCCAGATCAGTCTCAACTTCCAAAACACCTTCACCCACTCGTGCTAAGACACGATTGGTTAGGTAGATTCGATCCATTTCCTCAAATGAACTTTCAGCAATGACTTCCGTGATAAATGCATCTAGAACTCCTTGACTCATTGATTCTCCTTCTTACTTTCTAAATAATCTCTGACAGCATCTAAATCCTGAAAAACTTGTTCTGTTTTATTTAAGAAAGACTGTGCTGGCATTTTTAAGTCTGGAATACAAATAACTGGTATCCCAGCTCTATACGCTGCTTCAATCCCTGCTTCACTATCCTCTAGTACTAAGCAATTCTCTGGTAAAACATTCAAATCAATACAGGCCTTTAAAAATATATCAGGGTAAGGTTTACTTCGCTTTACATCTTTTGCAAAAACTAGATGGTCAAATAGGGACAGTATCCCATTACTATCCAAAATCATTCTAGCTCTAGATTCAACACTTGAAGTTGCTAGAGCGATTGGAATACCTTCTCTTTGCAAAAAAGCAAGCAAATTTTTAGCACCTTTTTTTAAATTTACACCTTTGGCTAATATTCGAGCTTCCAGTTCATAAACTTTTTCCAAGGTTTGGTCAAAGTTCCAAGGTAAATCATAGTTATCTAAAAATCGTTGAACATTCTCCTCTTCCCTATGTCCACTGTATTCTCTAGAATATGTTTCTTCTGTGAAAGGAATTCCAAAATCTTTAAGCAATTCTTGATAAACTTTTAGAGAAATGATCTCAGTATCAGCTAATAAGCCATCTAAATCAAATATTACAGCGTCCATTTACTTCTCTCCTAGTCTAAAACGCGAGTGCCACCTGCAACTTCAGCGATATAGAAGCTTGGAGCATATCCAACGACTTCCTCATAGTGCTTGCCAACAGCTGCTTTAAAGGCCTCAACAGCATCTTTTCGCACCAAGGCAATGGCACAGCCACCAAATCCTGCCCCTGTCATACGAGCACCCAGAACACCTTCCTGAGCCCAAGCTGTGTGAACAAGGGTATCCAATTCCAAGCCAGTTACTTCATAGTCATGCTCCAAAGAAACGTGAGATGCATTCATCAAGCGACCAAAGGTTTCCAAATCACCTGCTTGAAGGGCTGCTTGAGCTTTAAGAGTACGTTGGTTTTCAAGCACAGCATGGCGAGCACGTTTTAAGCGATTTTCATCTTTAATCAGATAGCTGTATTGGTCAAAGGCCCACTCATCCAATTCACCCAAGGTCTGAATATCCAAGGCAACTTGCAATTCTTCCACAGCTTTTTCACACTCAGCACGGCGTTCATTGTACTTAGAGTCCGCCAGTTCACGACGTTTGTTGGTGTTCATGATAACAACGACATTGTCCTTCAAATCAAGTGGCACCAAGTCGTACTCCAAAGTGTTGGTATTCAGGTAAATGGCACGTTGGTCAGCACCCATACCGATGGCAAACTGGTCCATGATACCAGAGTTTACTCCGATAAAGTTGTTTTCTGTTTGTTTTCCGATTTTAACCAAATCCAAACGGTCTAGTTTTAAACCAAAGAGATGCTCTGCCACAACCCCTGTCAAGAGTTCCAAGGATGCTGAAGAGGACAAGCCTGCACCATTTGGGATATTCCCATAAACATAAAAATCAAACCCTTTGTCAATCACATGCCCAGCTTCTTGCAAGAAATGAAGAACCCCTTTTGGATAGTTGGTCCAGCTGTGCTCTTTTTCAAATTTGAGGTCAGCAAGAGGCACTTCGATGATACCCTTGTCCTCAAAGTTGGCTGAGTAGAAACGCAAAACTTGATCGTCACGCTTGCGAGCTGCACCATAAGTTCCCAAAGAAATAGCAGCTGGAAAAACGTGACCACCGTTGTAGTCCGTGTGTTCACCAATCAGATTGATACGACCTGGTGAAAAGAAAGTTTGGTCTGCTTCTTGACCAAAAACGGCAAGAAAATCTTTGCGAAGGGCTTCAGTAGTAAGATCTTGTGTCATATAAATTCTCCTTTGACTGTCCGTTAAGTCATCTTAACGTGTAATCGTTTTCTTCTATTGTATCCAAGGGATTTACCAAGGTCAATCCTTTTTACTAAACTTTTACTAAACTATCAGTAAAAATCAGAAAAATATGATATACTAACCTAAAAGGAGGAGGATTTATGGCTACCTTAAAAGACATCGCACAGCTAGCCTCTGTCTCTATTGCGACCGTATCTCGTGTCCTCAATCGCGACCAGAGCCTATCTGTCACAGAAGAAACCAGACACCGTATTTTAACCGTCGCGGAAGAGCTAGGCTATACTAAGCACCTCAAGACAGGCGAATCCCACAAACCAAAGCAAAAGATTGCCATTATCCAATGGGTCAGCGAACAAGGGGAGTTGGAAGATCTCTACTACTACCAGATTCGTCTCGGTATTGAAAAAAGAGCCCAAGAGTTGGACTATGATATCTTGCGCTATTTTAATGACCATCCTTTTACACTGAGCGAGGAAGTGATTGGCATTCTCTGCATCGGAAAATTTAGCCGAGCTCAGATTTCTGCCTTTGAAGAATACCAAAAACCTATAGTCTTTATAGACAGCGATACCCTCTCATTAGGTCATACCTGTATTATCACTGACTTTTACACTGCTGTGAAACAAGTTGTAGACCATTTCCTCAGCCAAGGTATGAACCGTATCGGAATTCTCACAGGTCTTGAAGAAACAACCGACCAGGAAGAAATAATCCAGGATAAGCGACAAGAAAATTTCAAAGACATTACCCAAGCAAATGGAATCTACCATGAAGAACTGGTTTTTCAGGGGAGCTTTACGGCCCAGTCTGGCTATGACTTGATGAAGGAGGCCATTCACAAGCTAGGAGAACAACTCCCACCAGCCTTTTTCGCAGCCAGCGATAGTTTGGCCATCGGCGCCCTCCGTGCCCTCCAAGAAGCTGGAATCAGCCTGCCAGACCGCGTCAGCCTCATTTCCTTTAACGACACTAGCCTAACCAAGCAGGTCTATCCTCCCCTCTCTAGTATCACGGTCTATACTGAGGAAATGGGCCGAGCAGGCATGGATATTCTTAATAAGGAAGTTCTACACGGTCGCAAAATCCCTAGCCTAACCATGCTAGGAACTAGACTGACTTTGAGAGAAAGCACTCTGCCATAACTCCACAAATTAAACATGACAAAAAATCCTAATAGAGAGTCTCACATCTCCATTAGGATTTTCTTTTTTAGTTCATCACAATCATAGACTTAATGGTCTTACGTTCGTCCATATCTTTATAAGCTTGATCAATATCTTCTAATTTATAGCTTGAAGTAAAGACGCGACCTGGATTGATATCACCATCCAGAACAGCTTTTAGTAATACTTGTTTGTTATAAGTTGTGACAGAAGCTGGACCACCGCCGATTATTGTATTTTGACCAAAGGTTGAGCCAATGGCACGATTTTCATAGTGCGGTACGCCAACAAAGCCTAAACGTCCACCATTGTGAAGCACTCCAAGGGCTTGATCTACGGCTGCTTCAGTCCCAACACATTCAAGGGCTGCATCTGCTCCACCTCCAAGGATTTCACGGACTTTGGCAATTCCCTCTTCACCACGTTCAGCCACAACAGCTGTCGCACCTGATTCCAGAGCCATCTTTTGGCGATCTTCATGACGACTCATAAGGACAATTTGAGAAGCTCCACGCATCTTAGCTGCAATGACAGCACATTGGCCAACAGCCCCATCCCCGATAACGACCACCTTGTCGCCCTTTTGCACATTAGCAACACGCGCCGCATGATAGCCTGTCGGCATGACATCAGCAAGTGTCAAAAGTGACTTGAGCATGCCTTCGCTATAATCTGAAGGTTGACCTGGAATTTTCACAAGTGCCCAATTAGCAAAGTGGAAACGGATGTACTCTGCTTGGACCCCGTTAGACCAGTTGGTGCCAATATGGCGGTCACAAGTCCCATCATAGCCAGCGCGACAGGCATCACACTCCCCACAGCCATGGGTGAAAGGTGCGATGACAAAGTCTCCTGATTTTACTGTAGTAACGTTCTCACCAACTTCTTCGATAATTCCGATAGCCTCATGACCGCTATTTCTATGTCCTTCTTCGATTTCTGGATTACGGTAACTCCAGAGGTCCGAACCACAAACGCAAGTACGGACAATGCGGATAATAGCATCATCTGCTTCTATAATTTGCGGACGTTCAATTGTAGCAAGTCCAACCTTGCCTGCCTTTGTATATACTGCTGATTTCATTTAAAATTTTCCTTCCTTGTAAAGTTTAATTTTGAGATTTAAGCGATTTAAAGCCGTCTGTAACTGAGAAAAGCGCTCTTCTAATTTTTTCTTTTCCTCTTCTAAAATACCAAGCCTTCCCTCTCGCGTTTCATCCCCCTTTTGGTAGAGCGACATATAGTCAACTAAACTGTCTACAGAGACACCCGCCGAACGGAAACACTTAATAAATTCCAGTGCTTCTATATCCTGATCTTGAAAGTCACGAATCCCAGTTGCAGTTCGAGTAATCGGTGGCACAAGACCAACTCGCTCATAATACCGAATCGTATCCGCTGAAATTCCCAATAAGTCGCTGACAGATTTAATATTCATATACTAGCCTCCTTTCATATCCTTCATTGAATTTAAGCAATGATAACTCACTTATCTTATTATACAACTTTGAGTTGACTCCAAGTCAAACATTTTGCATCTAAAAGAAAAATTCTTTTAATTACCAAATTTTTAAAATATTTAAACTGGAAAGAAAATACTCTATTTCAAATAACATAGGGGTTCAATCATTCTTGACTCTATACTAATGATGCCCATGCTTCTGCTCTAACTCTCTCACTCTCCGTCTATGTTGCGCATGATTGCTTTGACTGCTATCTACTTCAATAGTGATATTCTGCACGCCTCTTTCTTCTAAAAATTGACGCACTACTTCTTTGGTTTCCATCATCTGTTCCCAGTCCTTGATACAAATGTGAACAATAGCATTATTCTCTAGACCATCCATGGACCAAATGCTAAGTTGATTAACACTTTTGACATTGGGTAGAGCCTCTAAATCTTTCTCCAAATCACTTGTCTCGACCCCTTCTGGCACAGCATCTAGGAAAATTTTTAGTGCACTCCAAAAGCGTGGAATGGCTTTCGACAGAATAAAGATGGAAATGACCAGAGATAAAAGCGGATCGAGGATATACCAGTCCGTAAATCGAAGAATAATCGCCATTAGAATGACAGCCAACCAACCAAGAGTATCTTCCAAAAAATGCAAGCTAAGAATAGATTCATTCTTTGTTTTTCCCTTACGAACTACCAGACTAGCTAGCACATTGATAGCTACCGCAATGATTCCCAGCCAGAGAATCCCTTCCTCATTAACGGGTTGCGGGTGAGCGATCTTTGTGACATTTTCCAAAATCACTAGGACAGACCCTATCATAAGAATCACAGCCGTTAGCATGGCCCCTAAAAGACTAAAACGTTTGTAACCCAAGGTGTACTGTCTATCTTCTTCACGATTGGAAATCGTTTCTAAAAGGGCAGATATGCCAATGGCTATAGCATCTCCCAAGTCATGAACAGAATCAGCAAGAACTGCACTCGAACCAAAGATTCCTCCTGCGATAAACTCAACAATCGCATAGCTTAAATTTAAGAAAAAAGCTAACCAGATAGATGTTTTAGAACTCATTTCTCTCCCTCCTTTGGTATAATGGGTATATACATACTTCTTTCATTTGTATTATCTAATAAAATCCAAAGAAAGGATAGAAGCAAACTGTCAGTCCTGTTCAGTTCTGAACAGTTTGTCACTAGTGTCTATATGACAAAAAGAGACCGTCGAGTCAGCAAGACGAAAAAAGCCATCTACCAAGCTTTTTTACAACTTTTGAACGACAAGGGCTATGATGCCACTACTGTTCAGGATATCATTGACCTAGCAGATGTTGGGCGCTCCACTTTTTACTGTCACTACGAGAGTAAGGAACTCCTTTTAGATGAGCTCTGTCGCTACCTCTTTCATCATCTCTTTGAAAGGGAAGGACACTTGACTACCGAGGACTACCTCGCACATATCTTTTTACATTTTCAGAAAAACCAGGACCATGTCACCAGTCTCCTTTTTTCCAAAAACGACTACTTCCTCCGCCAACTACACAGGGAACTCAAACACCACGTTTATCCCATGGTGGCGGATGACTTGCAAGAAGCCTATCCAAACATTCCGGACTCCTACCTCCAGCATTTTGTTGTAACGAACTTTATCGAGACCCTAACTTGGTGGCTAAAAAAAGGAAAATCTTATACCGAAAACCAAGTGGTGAAATTTTACCTTGATGTAATAGAGATGACCTCTACAACTCCACTTGATAACTAAGCCTGAAACTCAGAAAGGAACCAACTATGTTAACTTCGATGATTCTAGGAATACTAACAATTGTACTAGCTCTCGCCTTCTCATTGCTTCACCTTGCTGCTGCTTTTTCAGCCATGAAACAAAAGAACTACAGTCTGGGAAACACGTGCATCTTGGTTGGCAGTTGCCTCACATCTCTGGCTCTAGCCATCTTTTACTTCGTACCAGTTGCAACCATTCTTCTATGGATTGTGGGTTCGAGTATCGTCTGCTATGGAGCCTACTGGAACGGCCAACAGAAAGAAAAGCAACATATCTCGCACCACATCGTTCGTATAACGACCGCTATTATCATTACGGTATTATTCATTTTGCTCTAACACAAAAAGGATCAGATGATCCTTTTTTACTTTTTAAGCGCTTTTTGCTGCCTTGCTCCACTGATACCACCCAACTAGACTATTGATCAAGTAAATCAGGTATTTTCCTTGGATTTGCAGGCTTTCTCCCCACCAGAGATAGATTGAAAAGACAGTAGTAGCAGCCCAGAATATCCACTGTTCACGGTAAACAGCTGTCATGAGGATTTGCCCTACACCATTGGTCGCATCAGTGATAGA
Source organism: Streptococcus sp. HMSC062H02 (assembly GCF_001813005.1). GTDB lineage: Bacteria > Bacillota > Bacilli > Lactobacillales > Streptococcaceae > Streptococcus > Streptococcus oralis_S. Next base: position 14,190 of record NZ_KV811121.1, on the reverse strand, counting down.
ATCACGATAGGGACGATTAGCTCCGATAGACTGATAAATAAACCCAAAGGCCAACCACCAAAGAACACTAATAGAAAGATACTTTGTCCAACCCTTGCCGTCTAGTTTACGTGCGACAAACTCTTGTTGTTCTTTCTTAAACTGGGCTTGATAAATCCAAACCAAGAGACCAATTGGCTGCATAATTGTAAAATAGAGAGTTGTTAAAACCTCACCATAGAAGCCTTTCTGCAAAGCCAAGATAAGGTAAATGACAGAGTTAATCAAACCAAAAAGGTAATTACTTGCTCGACCTTCTGATACAAAGATGACACAGATAATTCCAGTCAGGCTACAAATCATCCCAACCCAGTCAACAATGCGGTGTTCATAAATCAACTCAAGCCAGATTGGAAAACTTCCTAAAACTAGCAGGTAAAGCCACTGGGAAAAACTACGATTGGCAAAGAGGTCATTCCAGATAGCCTTCATAGTTCCTGAAAATCCTAAATCAGCCATAGCAGCAACCATACGGCGGTAACCGCCAGACATTTCACCAAGAGTAATTTTGATATTCTTGAGTTTTGTTTACAAATAAGTCGTCATATTTTCTCCTTTTGTTTTTAAAGAGCTGTGTCTGGATAGACTTTCGGACGCAACGCTCTATTATATATCTACTGAACTTTCTATACACAAGATTTCCATCCTTAGTCGACATGAGCTGGAAATCCTTATTTGTTAAGTAGTTCACAACTCATTATACAACTAATTTCTGAATAGTCAAGTGTATTTACAGTAAAATTTTGAAAATCCTGAAAATTTCCTCTTATTTTCCATTTAAAAATGAAAATCATTAATTCTGACACTAAAAAAGCCCAGACAACATTGTCTGAGCATTCTTCTGTATGTCATTTAAAGAAGTTGAGTTTGACATTTTCAATCTATTTCTTCAACAATCCTTGTTCTTGGAGAAACTCCTTGGCTACTTGTTCTGCTGACTTGCCTTCAACACCGACTTGGTAGTTGAGCTGGCTCATCTGGCTTTCAGTAATTTTACCAGCCAATTTATTGAGAACTGTCTCCAACTCAGGATGTTTCTTGAGAAGAGCTTCTTTCATTAGTGGAGCTCCTTGATAAGGTGGGAAGAGTTGCTTGTCATCTTCCAAGACCTGTAAATCATAACGCGCCAATTCTGCATCTGTCGAATATGCATCTGTGATTTGAATATCGCCTGACTGAATTGCCTGGTAGCGAAGGGCTGGCTCCATGGTCGCTACATTGAGATTGAGACCATACATTGATTGCAAGCCCTTATTGCCATCTTCACGGTCATTAAATTCGAGTGTAAAACCTGCCTTCAGCTGCCCTTCCACTTTTTTCAAGTCCGAAATGGTCTTCAAGCCATATTCTTGAGCAATATTTTTCGGAACAGCTACAGCGTAGGTATTTTGATAAGACATGGGTTTGAGATAGGCTAGATGATCCTGTTTGGCAATGCCATCACGCGCCACTTGATAAACCTGGTCTGGCTCATGATCTACTTTAGGTGCTGGTTGAAGTAAACTTTCAGTCACTGTACCAGTAAATTCAGGATAGATGTCAATATCCCCTTTTTTCAGAGCTTCGTAGAGGAAACTTGTTTTCCCAAAATTCGGTTTAACAGTCGCAGTCATACTGGTATTCTCTTCAATCAGCAACTTATACATATTAGCCAAAATTTCTGGTTCAGGCCCCAATTTCCCAGCGATCACCAAGTTCTCTTTCTCTTTTTGTGCTAAAAGGGCTGGACTATAAGACAGACCGAGCAATATGGTCACCAAGGCAAAACCAGAGAAAATCGTCCGCAATTTTGCTTTTTCCATCACTTTTAGCAGGAAGTTAAAGGCAATGGCCAGCACTGCTGAAGAAAGAGCCCCAATCAAAATCAGACTGGTATTATTGCGGTCAATTCCCAAAAGGATAAAGGAACCCAGTCCCCCAGCACCAATCAAGGCTGCCAAGGTCGCCGTACCGATAATCAAGACCGCTGCCGTCCGAATCCCAGACATCATAACAGGCATGGCAAGTGGAATTTCGAATTTCTTGAGACGTTCCCATCTGGTCATCCCAAAGGCAATCCCAGCCTCTTGCAGACTCGGATCAATTCCCTTCAGCCCAGTGATGGTATTTTGCAAAATCGGGAAAATAGCATAAATCACTAGAGCTGTCAAGGCCGGTAAGGCCCCAATTCCCATCAAGGGAATAAAGAGTCCCAACAAGGCCAGAGACGGGATAGTCTGGAAAATTCCTGCAATCTGCAAGACCCAGTCCGCCATCTTTTCATGATAACGAAGATAAACAGCCAAAGGAATCGCGATAAAAATAGCTAGTAACAAGGTTAAAAGTGACAACTGCAAATGTTGAGATAGAGCTGTTACCCAATCACCAAAACGATCCTGAAAAGTTGATATCAAATTAGTCATGAACACTACCTCCAAACAAATCTGCTACAAAGTCCGTTGCAGGAGCTTTTAAAATGGTCTCAGGGTTCGCCACCTGACGAATCTCTCCGTCCTGCAAGACAGCAATACGGTCACCTAATTTCAAAGCTTCATCCGTATCATGGGTCACAAAAATCGTTGTCATCCCAAACTCTTTATGCAATTCTTTCGTCAAAACCTGCAACTGTTTTCTCGAAATGGCATCCAAGGCTGAAAAAGGTTCATCCATAAGCAAAATCTTAGGCTGACCAATCATAGCACGAACAATACCAACCCGTTGCTGTTCTCCGCCAGATAGTTCACTAGGAAGTCGATGTCCATACTCAGCCACTGGTAAACCAACTTTAGCCAAAAGCTCTTCTGTTTTCTGAGCAATTTCTTCCTTGCTCCAGCCCTTCATCTCAGGAATGAGGGCAATATTTTCCGCAACCGTTAGATTGGGAAAAAGAGCAATGGCCTGTAAAACATAACCAGTAGAAAGACGAAGTTCCCGCTCATCATAGTCTTTGATGCGCTTGCCATCCATATAAATATTTCCATCAGTTGGTTCCAAAAGACGGTTAATCATCTTGAGCATGGTTGTCTTACCAGATCCAGATGGACCAACTAAAACCATGAACTCCCCATTCTCAATCCGTAAATTGACATCTCTCAAAACATCTTTTTCTGTGTAGCGTAGCGCTACATTTTTGTATTCAATCATTCTTTGTCCTCAATTTAAAATTTTCCTCGGTTTGTCAAGTTACCAAACTTTTAATAACTAATTTACCCCATTCTAAACCTCATTTTCCTGCTCTTTCAGATTAGCCAAAATTCTTTCTTGAAAACCTTCAAACTGACGAATTTCTTCCTCTGAAAATCCTTTGTAACAGATAGTATCCAATCTCTGACTGACACGTTGCCCAACTTCTTTCTGGGACTTGCCCAACTCTGTTAAAACTAAATACTTCTTACGCTTATCTTCTCCACACGGACTGACAGTTATAAGATTTTGCTCCTCTAACTTTTTTATCATAGTCGTCAACGTATTATTAGCAAGCCCAGTCGCAAGCGCAATATCTGTGGCTGTAGCGCAACCTGTCTCACTATTCCATAAAACCGCTAAAATCTTTCCCTGTTCACTCCGATAAAGAGCCTCAGGATCCTGACTCAGTAACTTTTGAAAAATCCGCCCATTCAATAAACGAATATGATGGGCAACTAAATGACTATCTTTCATGATCTCTCCAATTTATTTCTATATCGAATTGTTTTTATTGTAACACCCGCCATTCCATCTGTCAACTATTTCGATTTAGAAATAGTTTTCACCAACAAAAAAGACCTCCTACCTAGAGTAGAAGATCTTCACTATTTATTAACTTAATCTGTCATGTCTGATACCAAAGTTCGACGCTCCAATGGAATACTGCACATAACTAACAAGAAAATGAAGCCTGACTGAATCCAGAAAAGGGCCAAGTCAAAGATTCCATGCACAGCAACCACTGTAAGGAAAGATAGATAAAGACCGATAATTGGACGTTTCCCCGACTCCTGACTCATATCCATCATCAAACGAACAGGAGCAACAGAAGACAAAGCTAATAAAATGGTTCCCACAATTCCGTAACTCAGAATCGTATCAATATAAAGGCTGTGAGCATGTTCATGATAAGGAGCATTTATCCGAGGATAAGAGTGCATATAGGTCAATGGCCCCTCCCCCCAAAAAGGATTTTGCTTAAACAAGGCCATCCCAGCATCCCAGATAGAAATGCGTTCTTCCATAGAGGAATCTAAAGTCCCCATCCGAACTCCCAAATCACTAGAAAAAAGGAAACTCAAGCCAATCGCAAAGACCCCGATACTAAGCCAAAAGGCCTTCCAGTTTTTAATGGTTGTAAAGAGATAAATGATGGCTCCAGCGATAATAGCAGGAAAGGCAGTTCGATTTTGCGTAAAGTTCAATCCAAAGAGATTAACAAAGCCTGCAATCACACAGAATACCTTCAACCAATTCAACTTGGTCGTTGTAAAGAGATAGAAGGCAATCATGATACAGAAACAACAAATAATTCCATAGTAATTAGGATTAAAAAAGGTCACTTCTGCCCGATTCTGATGCCATACCTGCATATTGGGCGAAAGAAAGGCATAGTTAAATTTCTTTACAATTTGGAAATGCTCCAAAGTAGCAAAAGCCGCAGAGAGCACACTACCAAACAAGATTGTCTGCAGTATCAGTCGAAAGAAAGCATGTGTCAGACGTTTCTGGTAGAAACTAAAGAAAATGAGGAAGAGAAACATCAGTAAAGATGCAACCAATCCAAGCCAATTCTTAGCGACGATAGAGATGATGCTACTGTAGGCAATAAAAAAGAGAAGTACAGGATGTTTGGCCAATCCTTTGATAATTCCCTTCATCTCCCCAGTAACAAGTAAACCTATCAAATATAAAGCAAAGAGGGCTAAGAACAAATAAAAAGGTAAAAAGATACTTATGATCATCAAATACAAAAAGAAATCTTTTTTCGAAAGCCCTCTTATCTTATCCAGTAATCCAATTGATTTCAAAACGGATCCTTTCTGTTCTGGATTTCTCCAGAAGATAAATGCTAAACTATCTTTATATTCTACCATTTTTTCCGTCATTTGGGAACAATGAACACGTTTTCACTACAAAAATTTCTGTCAGCAATATAGCACTAGAACTGAATATTTCTGCCGTTTTCCACTACTTGATAGGTCTGACTCTGCAAATCAATTTCTGCTACTGCTGTTACGGACTTGTCTTTATTTTGACGTTTGATTACAATGCTGTGAGCTGTTGGTGTTTCAACGTCAATAGTCCCTTCTAGGTCAAAGGCCTCTGATTGATTACGGAAAGAAAATAGATTGAGAAGAGACTTCACCACAGGACGTTGAACTTCTTCTGTTATTTCCTCATTGGTATAGTAATGACGATTAATATTTCGACCTTCTTTGGTTTCTTCTAATAATTTCAAGTCATTTTTTCCTGCTAATAGACCCACATAGTAAACCTGAGGAATGCCTGGAGCAAAAGCTTGAATCAGACGAGCGAGGAAGTACTTGACATCATCATCTCCAAGCGCAGAATAATAGGTTGAATTGATTTGGTAGATATCTAGATTGTTATACTCTGCACTAGAGTACTTACGTTTGACATTCGCTCCAACCTTATAGAGCTCATTTGAAGCATAGTCAATTTCCTCATCAGTCAGGATATCCTTGACATCCACCACTCCAATCCCATCATGGGTATCTAGTGTCGTAAATTGCTTCATCGGGCTCATCTTTAACCACTTAGCCAAACGCTCTGTTCTGGAACTGTAAAGAGTATAAAGGGTCACCATTGGAAGGGCAAAATCGTAAACATAGTAATCATGGTCCGCTATTTTAAACTGAATCGAATAGTGTTCATGAATCTCAGGTAAGAGCTCTGTCCCATACTCAGCAGCGATATCTCGAACTTTGTCCAATAAATTCCAAATATCTGGTTCCACAAAGAAATCATTGGTATCCAATTTCTTCACTGCGTAAGCAAAAGCATCTAGACGAATCAAATCACACCCGTTACTTGCTAGATGTTGAATCGTCTTACGGATAAATGCCATCGTTACTTCTTTGGTCACATCAAGATCAATCTGCTCCTCACCAAAGGTATTCCACAAATGTTCTACTGAACCATCTGCAAAAACAATCTCTTGCTTTGGTGCACGATCCTTTCGCTTGTAAATTAAATCTACATCAGCCTGTGTCGGACGATTTTCCGGCCAAAACTTATCCCAGTTTAAAAAGAGATCTTTGAATTCACTAGCTTCATGTTTTTCTTGATAGTCCTTATAATATTTCGATTGACGAGAAATATGATTAATCATAAAGTCAAACATAAGATAATATTTCTCACCTAAACGCTTAACATCCTCCCAATCACCAAACGCTGGATCCACTTCATCGTAGTCAACTGGTGCAAATCCGCGATCACCTGTTGACGGGAAAAATGGTAGAAGGTGAACTCCCCCAATAGCATCGCCAAAATGTTCTTCCAAATTCTCATACAAGTCTTTAAGGTTATTTCCAAGACTATCTGAGTAAGTAATCAACATGGTTTTATTTTGAATGGTCATAGATGGTCTCCTTTTTCTGATGAAAGCCAAGTCTCATATGACCTGGCTTCGTAAATTAAATTCATTTTAAATCAATGTCTGTCATCTAATTCGTACTAATATAGACTGCAAGTAACTAAGTACTACTTTCTTTTTTCTACATAGAATTGTCAATAAGCTGAACTGTTCCTCTATGTATGGAATTATAAATTCCATAAGCACTTTCTTACTTCACTGCCCCGTTACTCATTCCTGAAATGATATGTTTTTGGAAGATGAGGTAGACAATGGTTATCGTTACAATTCCCACAATATAAGATGCAAAACTTGGGCCATAGTCATTGAAGTACTGACCTTGGTAGTTGTATTGGAAGAGAGGTAAAGTCCACATCTTGGAATCCTTATTCAGAATCAAGAGTGGCAACATAAAGTCATTCCAGAACCAGAGAGCATTGATGATCAAAGTTGTCGCATGCATGGGCTTCAACATTGGAAAAATGATTCGACGATAAGTTGTAAAACGATCAGCCCCATCGATTTCCGCAGCTTCATCCAAACTATCTGGTACACTGATTTTTATATAACCAACATACAAGAAGAGGGTCTGTGGAATAGCATAAGTTAGGTAGAGTATTACTAGCCCCCACATATTTGCTAGGCCGAGTTTACTCATCATAACTGTGATGGGAATCATAATCACCTGAAATGGAACAAATATCCCTAAGATCAGGAGCGAATACATAATTGCAAAGGCTTTTTTCTTGGACATATTTCGAGCAATGGAATAAGCTGCAGCTGGTATAAAGAAAGCCACTACAATCAATGATAACACCGTAATAACAGCTGAATTCCAGAAATAGCCTCCAATTCCATCCGAAATTAATCGTTCATAATTACTTAAGGTAAAAGGATTGGGCAAACTAAAGAAATGATTCATGATATCCTTAGTTGTTTTGAAAGAACTAAATACTGTTACCAACAAAGGAACAAGTATAAGAATACCACCGACTATCAAGAGGACGTATTTCCAAAACTGATTCAATTTTTCTTCTTTTTTCATGTGTAGGACTCCTCTATTAGATTTCAAATTTCTTTGATAGCTTGATTTGGATAATAGAAACAATTCCAATAATTAAGAATAAAATCAAGGCAATTGCATTCGCATATCCATATTGATTACTCTTGAAAGCATAGTTGTAGACTAACAGTCCAAGAGACGTTGTAGCATTATTTGGACCACCACTCGTCAAGGCAAAAATTTGGTCAAAAGCTGTCAAACCAGACTTAAGAGCCAAGATAAAAACCATTGAGATCGTTGGCAATAAATAGGGCAATTCAATCTTCCAAAAGGTTTGTTTACTTGTTGCACCATCAATTGATGCTGCCTCTAAAATATCATTTGGAATACTCTGAAGACCAGCAAGAAAGAGAATGATTGGCATAGCTACTCCTTGCCATAGAAGAACAAAAATAGTTGCCACTACCGCTCCAACTGGTGTCCCCAATAGACTCTCTTGTAAAAAGCTAATTCCTAAAATTTTTCCAATCGTTGGAAGACCATAGTTGAAGAATTGTTTAAAAATCAAGGAAACTGTCAAACCAGACAAAACAGCCGGGAAAAAGAACCAAGCTCTAAAGAAGGTCTGCCCCTTCATCTTAGAATTTAAGGCTCGTGCCACAACCATCCCAATTGTAATCTCACCAACAATCAATGCCAGAGTTAAAATCAAAGTAAAGGCTATGGCTGTGAAGAATTTCCCATCAATCATCAGCAATTTGTAGTTATTTAAACCAACAAATTTATAATTATAGGTCAATCCAGTCCAGTTAGTCAAACTATAGAAAGCACCTTGTACCATTGGAAAGTAAAAGAAGATAGCTTGTAAAGCAAGCGGGATGAGCAAAAATGTCCAACCCCAGTATTTATTTAAAAATTTTCGAATAGCCATATCATCTTAACTCCTATTCTAGTCCAAATCTGCCTTCATTGGATTAAAGAAAGCATTGAGATTGTTTGCCATATTTTTCAGATTTTTATCCATCAGGTAACCTGCACTTAGATTAAAAAAGTCTTCTTCAGAGTTCCAGCGTTGGCCCAACCAAACATAATGTTTGTCCGTAAATGCCAGTTTAGAAATAGCTGCAAGCGCTGAATCTTCTTTTTCCTGTATGCCTTTCACCGCAACTGGTGATCCATCTACATCATAGTATGACTGCATAGCTTTTGGACTAGTCATATAGCTGATAAATTCTTCGGTTTCTTTCGGATGTTTGGTAGTAGCTGAAGTTGATAATGCCATATCCCCTGCACCAACAGTGACTTCTTTTCCTACTTCTTCTCCAGGAAAAGCAAACATCCCCACCTCAAATTTTGGATCCTGTTGATTAATTGCAGCTAATGCCCATGATCCTTGTGGCATCATCAAGGCTTTTTCACTCGAAAATGCTACCACCGCATCATTATAAGAGGCACCACGCCAACCATCTTGAGCATTATCTGCTAATAAATCGAGTCGTTCTGCATCTGCTTTTAAAATAGCATCATCCGCAGAGATGGCGTTTGGTTTTGAAAAGCGAAGGTAATTATTAGCCGCGTCTCCACTACCCGTAAGAGTAATGAGAGAAAGTTGGTGGTAACCATTTAATGTCCAGCCTTCATTGCCTGCAACCGCAAACGGAGAATTTCCACTATCTTTTATCCTTTTGACAATCTCTTGAAACTCTTTAAAAGTCTTCGGCTCCTCAAGCCCTAATTCTTTAAACTTCGTTTTATTGTAATAGATTCCATAAAGGTTGGCCGTTAAAGGCACACTATAAACTTTATTGTTAATCGCATACTTTTCAGCATAGTCATTCTTGATGTTCTCAAGATAGGGTTTTCCTGTCATATCTGCAAAATAGCCTGCCTTCGCCCACTCCTGAAAATCCATATTTTGAGGATAGATATTAATAATATCTGGAACATCTCCTGATAAAATCCGAGTCTTTAGAACAATTCCAGCTGAAGGTACTGTAGTCAGCTTCACATCAATATTAGGGTGTTCCTTCTCAAAATCATCCACTATCTTTTGCAAGGTATCTGCCATCTCGGTCTTCTGGTTAAAAAACTCAATCGTTACCTTGCCATCAGTTGATTGATTGTTCTGACCACAAGCCACGAGGCCTAGTAAACTTGCCCCAGCTACTAAAAGAAAACCTGCTTTCTTATACCATTTCATTGGAATGCCTCCTTGATAAATTTATACGCTTTTATTATAGTCTCTTGAATTTATACTGTCTACTCAAAAAATCTCCTGGTGATAAGGTAGCAGTTAAACCTGCATACATGAGCTCTGCACCCGAGTAAACAATGTTTGTCCCTTCCAGCTCATAAAGCCCTTCCACCTCCAAATCTTTCAGTTTCAAGGTGGTTTCCATTGTTTCCACAACTGATAGGACTCGGACGTAGGTTACAATCGTTTGATTTCCATAGTTAAATTGCACAGCTGCTTCATTGGATTCAGCATCGGGATTGATTAACCTATACTGGTTTCCCAACTGGACTACTGGTCGCAATTCTTTATACAAATTCACCTGATTAGCAATCTCATCCTTCTCTTCATCTGATAAACTTGTCAAATCAAGTTCATAACCCAGATTTCCCATCATTGCCACGTGACCACGAGTTTCCAATGGTGTCATTCGTCCCATCTGATGATTTGGTACTGCTGACACATGAGCCCCCATAGAAATGGTTGGATAGAGATAGGATGAGCCGTATTGAATTGGTAAACGTGCAATAGCATCAGTATTATCACTTGCCCAGACTTGAGGGAAATAACGCATCATACCAAGATCATTTCGTCCACCACCACCAGAGCAGGACTCAAAGAGAATATGGTTGTGCTTCTCTGTCAGATACGAAACGAGTTCGTAAAGCCCCAACATATACTGATGAGACTGCATCTGGGTTTCCAAGTAGGCTGAACCATTCCCCAGGTTAGTAATATTACGGTTCATATCCCATTTGATGTAGTCAATATCATGATGAGAGAGGAGTTCATCTAAGACATTTTTCAAATATTCTACTACCTGAGGATTAGCAAGATTAAGTACTAATTGATTTCGAGAATAGGTATGCTCATAACCTGGAACCTGAATAGCCCAGTCAGGATGTTTACGATACAAGTCGCTATCAACAGAAATCATCTCCGGTTCTAACCAAAGCCCAAACTGCAAACCTCTTTCATGGATAGCTGAAATCAGACTTTCTAGACTTCCACCCAGCTTTTTCTCATTAACAACCCAATCACCTAAAGCACGATTATCATCAAAGCGATTACCAAACCACCCATCATCTAATACAAAAAGTTCTATTCCAACTTTCTTAGCTTCATCAGCTAGTTCTAACAGTTTTTCTCTCTGAAAGTCAAAGTAGGTAGCTTCCCAGTTATTGATTAGAATTGGACGCTCTTTTTTAGAAAATTTACTTGGCATAATGTGCTTAAGTACAAAATTCTGACTTTCATGACTAATACCAGTTAATCCCTTATCTGAATAAGTCACAAAAGCTACCGGTGTTTCAAAGTCTTCCTCAGGATCTAACTTCCAAGAAAAATTTTCTGGATTAATCCCAATAGCAACCCGAACTTCATTCAATTGATTCTTTTGAACAAAAGCTTCAAAGTTTCCACTATACATCAGTTGAATAGCAAACACATTCCCAGCATCATCTGTAACTCCTCGATCACATAATAGAAGAGCTGGTGTTTGAGCATGCCCAGAAGCTCCACGGTTCGAACTAATCGAAAAGATTCCTTGCTCTACCTGTTGACGTCGGACAGTCTTTTCACGAGCATAAGCTCCCTGTAAAGTCACTATTTCGTAAGCTGCAGCGGGAAAATCAGCCATAAAAGAAAAGTCCTTATGAATGACAACTTCCTGATTACTATTATTCTCCAATTTGCTATAACTAGCAATTGTCGCATCATTATCAAAAGCTGTATAATACAAAGTCAGACTAAGTTTAGCTTGAGGATCTTTTAAAATCAAGACAAGAGTCTCTGTATCATCCATGCTGTGAGGAGAAGGTAAGCCCTGTGGACCATTCTGACCTTTTAAAATCTTTGCTTCTACAAATCGAAAGTTTGTTACTTCAGTTGCATCATGCTGAACCTGTAAAGTTGATTTTCTAAAGTCACCCAAACCATGTTGTCCAAAAATCTGACGTTGCGTATCCAAACTAAAGGTTCGATTAGTAGCTATGGGATTACCAGAAAAAGCATGATCGCGTTCATAAACACTATTAGAACCTCTATAATTCTTAATAGTCTTTCCTAAATGTTTTAATAATAAGTACCCATCCCTATTTTCAATAATCAAACTTAAACCTTTACTCTCAACGTAAAATAGATTATTCTCTATTCGAACTCCCATAAATTGTACCTCATCCATTTCTTGATAAAATTTTATCACATAAAAGCGCTTTCTAAAATAGAGAAATGTATACAAAGTATGGTAAAATGTTAGGTAGGAGGTGGCCCATGCTCGTTTTTTCAGAATACCAGACTGGAACAATTGACCTTTCTCTTAGCTTTTACGGTTATGAAGAATGTACGCCTAACTACTCTTTTGGCCCAGCTATTCGAGATACCTATGTACTCCATTACATTACTAAAGGAAAAGGTCAATTCCATTATAAGGGGAAAATTGTTGATTTAAAGGCAGGAGATTTCTTTTTACTAAAACCAGATGAATTAACATTCTATCAAGCAGATAACCAGGATCCTTGGGCTTACTACTGGTTGGGGATCACTGGAGGGAGGGCACCTGACTACTTTGCTCTATCTCAAATTTCTGACCAATCCTACCTCACCCAGTCAAATAACTGTCATACACAAACAACTGCAAAACTCGTTGAAAATATTGTCCGTTTCGCTCAGATTACAAAATCAAATGAATTGGCTCAACTCCACATCATGGGACAACTCCATGAACTAATGTTTCATCTAGGAACGATTGCTCCCAATCAGAAAAAAGAGAATATTTCATCAACTCACCAGCTCTATCTTGACTGCAAACAATTAATTGATAGTCACTATCCACGATCGATCACCATTCAAGATTTAGCAAAAGAGCTATCGGTTCATAGAAGTTACTTAACTAGTGTGTTTAAAGAATTTCACCAACTCTCTCCAAAAGAGTATTTACTTTTCGTTCGAATGAAGCGTGCGCAACAGTTACTAGAACACACCAATGAAACGATAAAAGTCATTGCGTATTCTGTGGGTTTTTCAGATCCATTACATTTCTCAAAAGCCTTCAAGCAGTTTTTTCATAAAACACCTAGTCAAACTCGAAAGGAATACTCTCACTCCCTCTTAGCTAGAAAGGAAAATCAATGAAATCACACCAACTAGTCTACCAAATATTAGCTAGAGAAAACGATTATGTTAGCGGAGAAAAAATCGGAGAAGAACTGAATTTAAGCCGTACATCTATATGGAAAGCGATCCAACGTCTTCAACAAGAAGGCCTAGAAATTGACAGTATCAAAAATAGAGGCTATAAGCTTATTCAAGGCGATCTGATATTGCCTGATTTGATTCAGGAGAACACCAACTTAACCATTAGCTACAAGCCTGAGACCAAATCAACCCAAACAGATGCAAAAGAAGGGATTGAAGCTGGAAACCAAGGAAACACACTCTATCTTTCAACCTGTCAAACAGCAGGTCGTGGCCGCTTTCAGCGCCCCTACTATTCTCCATCTCAGGGCGGGATCTATATGTCTCTGCATATTCAACCAAACCTTCCCTATGAAAAACTCCCATCCTATACTCTTCTTGTGGCAGCTGCAGTCTGCAAAGCCATTAAAAATCTAACTATGATAGAAGTAGATATCAAATGGGTAAATGACATCTACTTCAAAAATAAAAAAATAGCAGGAATCCTCACCGAAGCGATGACATCAGTTGAGACAGGCTTGGTTACAGACGTCATTATCGGACTTGGTATAAATTTTTCTATAGCAGACTTCCCAGATGACCTAAAAGAAAAAGCAGGCAGCCTATTTATGCCACCTGCACCAATTAGTCGTAATGAGCTCATCAGCGAAATCTGGAATTGTTTCTACAATACGGCTTCAGATGAGCTACTCTATATCTATAAAGAAAGATCAATCGTGCTTGGAAAAGAAGTTACCTTCCAGCTAGATGGAAAATTGAAAAAAGGTCTTGCAAAAGAAATCTCAGAATCCGGCCAACTTCAAGTCGAATTTGAAGATAAACATACTATCTGGCTAAATAGCGGAGAAATATCACTAACAAGTTGGTAATAAACAAATCCCCCTTTTAATGATTTAGAAGGGGGATTTGTTTACAAAAAAAGAGCCTAACAGCTCTCTTAACTTACGGAGAATGGGGGATTCGAACCCCCGCGCCGGTTACCCGACCTAACGATTTAGCAAACCGTCCTCTTCAGCCTCTTGAGTAATTCTCCTATTATAATGGGCACGAGTGGACTCGAACCACCGACCTCACGCTTATCAGGCGTGCGCTCTAACCACCTGAGCTACGCGCCCAAGTTCAAAAACTTGGTATGAACTTTCGTTCAAAGCGGGTGACGAGAATCGAACTCGCGAC
>NZ_KV811120.1:0-781 GCF_001813005.1 Streptococcus sp. HMSC062H02 | reverse complement strand
CAGCTATTGATAAATTGAGTAAGTCTTCAAATGACCGCGGTGAATTAGTAGGTAAAGAGTTGGAAGCAATTGCTACTGTTACTTACGATGAAACTGAAAATCTTGTGACTCTTGAAATCAGCGACAAGGATGTTCTTGAAGCCTTGAAGGGAAGTAAAGTAACTCTCGTTCTTTACACAAACTTCAAAGAAGGAACAGACTTCGCTAAGTATCAGGACGGTGTATCAAATACAGCTACAGTAAGCTTCAATCACACCCCACAATCTACCAACACAGTTGTGGTGTTCCCACCAACACCGGTAACACCACCGGCTCCAAATATTCCACCTTCTGAGGGGGAAGTTCCACCAAAAGATCCAGGCAAAAACTTGCCAAATACAGGTTCTGAAGTTTCTACACTCTTTGAAGTCATTGCAGTTCTCATTCTTGGACTTACAGGACTTCTAGTTTGGAAAAACACAGCTGAACAATAGGATTGCATAGTAAGAGGAGGGTAGAAATATTTACTCTCCTCCTTACTGTATTTTGAAAGTGTTAAGGGAAAAAGAATGAGTAGAAAAAAATTATTAAAGTTAGGGATTTCAATACTTGCTTTAAACGCTCTTGGAGTAGCAACTTATCATGTAGCTCCAGATCTATATCAAATTCCAACAGTGCATGCAGAAGAAACACCGGCGGAAGATGAAGAAATTCCAGATGGCCAAGAGAGAGTCGTGGCATTCCGATTTAGAGATAAACTGAATGATCTAGAGGCTTTCATCGCTGACTATAAAGCTAATCC
>NZ_KV811119.1:0-289 GCF_001813005.1 Streptococcus sp. HMSC062H02 | reverse complement strand
CGTTGTATGTGAAAATTTGGTCACGATCAGCAAGCGTTTCCTCAGCCTTAGTATTGACATCTTTCTTGATCTCTGGTTCATCTGGTGTCGGTGGCGTTACTGGGACTTCATTGGAGTCTTTCGTAAAGCCTGGTTTATTTGGAAGATCTACCTTGTAAGTCGCCTTATTCGGAATCCGTATACGACCGTCTTCCTTCACATGTGCAGACAAGTTCGCACCAGCTTTGATCTTGGCGTCGAATGTTAATTCAACGACTTGACCGCCATTGGCTTTCACTTGGTCTTCTGT
>NZ_KV811118.1:64553-65190 GCF_001813005.1 Streptococcus sp. HMSC062H02 | reverse complement strand
TATTGGCCTTTAGCCAAGCCTTCAAGTGGCAATAGAGCTGGATTTTCAGCTATTCCGTTGTCTGACCAAGGGGCCTTGTCGGAAGCTTTTAACAAGAGGCGGGTCAACATTCCATCTCCACCAAAAGCTTCGTATGGAATAACTTGGTTGACACCGGCCAAGAAAGGTCCAGGAACCTTAGCCTTATCAAGGTAGCTAGCTGGAACATCAATCATGTCTTTGACATTGTTAACAACAGACTCTTTAACCTGATTTGGTGTGGTCAAACCATTCAAATTAACAGTCAAATCTTTAGTCGCTACCAGATTGCTCAAGTCAGCCTTACCATCTTTCACACCGTACACTTTAATAGTAGCTTTATAACTTTGAGTACCATTTTGTTTCAAGAAGTCAAGCAGCTCTTTATCTGATTTACCTTGAGTACCTGCCAAGTCTACTTCGTAGAAATATTGGCCTTTAGCCAAGCCTTCAAGTGGCAATAAAGCAGGATTTTTATCCATTCCATTGTCTGACCAAGGGGCCTTGTCAGAGGCTTTCAAGATAAGGCGGGTCAGCATTCCATCTCCACCAAAAGCTTCGTATGGTATAACTTGGTTGACACCGGCTGTAAATGGTCCTGGGAAATTAGCTTTGTCAA
>NZ_KV811118.1:47108-64453 GCF_001813005.1 Streptococcus sp. HMSC062H02 | reverse complement strand
TGTCGGCCACACCCTTTTGCACTTCAGCTGGAGTGGTCAAACCATTCAAGTTAACATCCAAATCTTTAGTCGCTACCAGATTAGTTAAGTCAGGCTTGCTGTCTTTTGCACCGTACACCTTGATAGTAGCTTTATAGCTTTGAGTGCCGTTTTGTTTCAAGAAATCAAGAAGCTCTTTATCTGATTTACCTTGGGTGCCAGCCAAGTCTACTTCGTAGAAGTAAAGGCCTTTGCCCAGTTTCTCTACTGGTGGGAGGGCAGGATTTTTAGCTGTTCCGTTGTCTGACCATGGGGCCTTATCGGATGCTTTCAAGATAAGGCGAGTCAACATGCCGTCACCAGCGAAGAATTCATATGGAATAACTTGGTTGACACCAGCTGTAAATGGTCCTGGGAAATTAGCTTTGTCAAGGTAGCTAGCTGGAACATCTACTGTGTCTTTGGTGTTGTCGGCCACACCCTTTTGCACTTCAGCTGGAGTAGTCGCTGGTTGCGCTTCACTAGCTTCACGGTCTTGTCCAGAAACTGTAGACTCAGAACCTTCCACAGGTTTAACTGCATCTTCTGTTTGTTTCTTAGAGTCAGGTTGTGCTTGCACTTCTTCTTTTGGCGCTACTTCCGGATCTTTAGCAGTTGCGTCCGCTTTTTCTGAAGAGCTTGTAGTATCCACACTTGCTTGAGGTGTTGGAATAGACTGTTCTGAAGAAAGATCTACATCGACTGCTTTATTTAGAACCTCTGCTGATAGGTCGCCCTTTTCACTCACTGAGGCGTCGTTTGACACGACTTGGGCAGGAGTCGGATTAACGACATCAGCACGTGCAGAACTTGGTTGACCGACTAGGACAAAGAAACCACTAGCCACAACAACTGAAGCAACACCGACACTGAGACGGCGAATAGACCAACGAGTATATCTCTGATTTGGATTGAATTTCATAGGATTCTCCTTAGAGTTTTCTTTTTTTTGATGACTCTAGTATAATCTCCTAAAATTAAAAAGGATTAAGAAAAAGTTAAAATTTTTCTTAAATCCTTCTTATAAAATACTTATATTGACTCAATAGTCACTAGAAAAAAGAATGGTCATTTCTCTTTTAATCATTAAGGTGTGCTAGATTATCCAAATATTGGTTATTGATTACTGCCATCATATAGCCATCGGCTTTCAATAGATCATCCGGCCCAAATTGAACATCCAAGGGAGCATTTTCATAGTCACGAAAACCAAGAATATTGAGATTGTATTGTCCTCGAAGATCAAGTTCACTTAGACTCTTACCTGCCCACGACCTTGGAATTTTCATTTCGACTATCGAGACATTTTTGTCCAACTGAAAAACATCAACGCTGTTATTAAATAAAATAGTCTGTGCCAACGAACGACCCATCTCAAACTCTGGTGAGATGACTGAATCTGCGCCAATTTTTTCAAGGACTTTTTTTGCTGTATGGCTTTTAACCTTAGCAATAACAGTTGGTACTCCTAGACTCTTGCAATGCATAACTGCAAGCACACTAGATTCTAAATTTTCCCCAGTTGCCACCACAACTGTATCGCAGGTATCAATTCCTGCTGAGAGCAAGAGCTCTTCATCGGTAATATCTCCAACAACTCCACGCGCCAGCACAGGTTCAAATTGATTAATGCGTTCCTCGTGGTCATCAATAGCAATGATATTCATGTCATGCTTGGCTAGGGCAGCCAAAACACTGCTCCCAAAAATTCCCAAGCCTAAAATTCCAATTGTCCGATCTGACATCGTTCTTCCTTTCTTATCCGATAGTGATATCTGCTTTCATATAGTGAATCGTATCTTTCTTGTCTGGCTGGTATTCTGCTACACTGACCAGTAGTGTCAAGGGACCAATACGGCCGATAAACATCAGCAACATAACGATGCTGAGGGCTATCTTGCCTAGCTCTGGTGTTAAATTTGCCGTCACTCCAACTGTCGCAAGGGCTGAAATGGTCTCAAACATGAGGTAGATAAAGCGCGGATTTCCCTCTGCTGTTATCCCTAGTAGGATCAAGCCCAGCAAGAATGTTAGCAAGAAGATAATAAAGACACTGAAAGATTTTTGCACGGTTCGGGGTTCAATGGTCCTCCGAGCCACATTGGCATGAGGCAAGCCCAATAGTTCGCTACGAGCGAAGACCAACAAGACAAAGAAGGTCGTAATCTTGAGCCCCCCTGCTGTCCCTCCAGGCGCCCCTCCTAGAAACATCTGTAGGATATAGATGAACAAGGTAACTGGTCGAGCCTGGGTGTAGTCAATGGAAGCAAAACCTGCCGTTCTCATACTAACGGTCTGGAAGAAACTAACCAGCAGTTTCTCTGGGGCGCTAAGATTTCCAATCGTTCCAGGATTATTCCACTCGATGAATAAAGTCGATACGGTTCCAAAGAGTAAAATTCCCGCCGTTAAAAAGAGAACCAGCTTGGTATGGAAACGCAGGCGGCGTTTTTTCTTTTTCCCAAACTGGGTCGCTAGGTCAAACCAGACCATAAATCCTAGCCCACCCGTGATAATCAATCCTGCAATCACTAGATTGATCAAGGGGTCCGTTTGAAAAGCTACCAAACTCGTACTTCCAAAATTATCAAATCCAGCATTACAGAAGGCTGAAACAGCCAAAAAGATAGAAGTTAACACCCCTCGTCCCCAGCCAAATTCAGGAATAAAGCGAAAACTCAGGAGAAAGGCACCAATCCCTTCCACCAAAAAAGTCGTCAAAAAGATCGAGCGAATAAAGTCCTTTAAGGACTGAGTTTCTCCATAACTGAAACTTTCTTGAATGGTCTCACGGCCACGAAGACTGAGCTTTTGCTTGCCTTGGATATAAAAGATTCCGATAAAGGTCATGAGCCCCAAACCACCAATCTGGATTAAGAGCATACAGATCAACTGGCCCCATATATTATAAGTAGAGGCCACTGGCAGGGTGAAGAGCCCTGTAACACAGACCATGGATACCGTTGTAAAGAGATGATCAAAGTAGGTCGCTTGTGACGTTGTTGCTTGCACAAAGGGAAGGCTTAAAAGGAGCGAGCCCAAGAAGATAACTAAGGCAAAACTTAAAAAGATGCGACGGGCTGGTGATAACCGAGACAGCGTCGTCTTGATTTTTTCCAAAAAAGATTTGAATAACATAGCTACATTTTACCATAAAAACAGTCAGAACACTCACATGTGGTGCACAATGGCAAGACAGAGTTCGAGTGCCTTATCAAAAGCTTCAGAGCCCCAGTCACGACTGTTGTAGTTGTCCAGATCTGCCAAGGAATCTGCGGTAAAGAGTAATTCTCCCCAGACAACTCCACGTAGCTGAGCTACTGCCGCAAGAGCAGAGCACTCCATCTCCACAACAGCACAGCCTTCTTCCTTGCGATAGGCAACCTTTTCAGCCGTCTCTCGGTAAAAACCATCTGTCGTCCAGGTCATGACTTCCTCGTAAGGAATGCCTCTTTGTTCTAAGACTTGCTCAATGGCAGAGACAGCCTCAATCTGCATCTCCATATAACGAGAAGGCGCTACATAATGGTAACTGGTCCCCTCATCTCGCAAAGCACGAACAGGGACGAGAAAGGCATTCTCCTCTATATCGGCTAGGACGCCACAGGTTCCAGTGGAAATGATTTGCTCCACACCATAGCCAATCAACCAATCCATAAACTGGGCCGCTGGGGCAGAGCCCACGGGCGCCTGGGCCAGACAAATCTCCTCGCCCTTGTAGTTGAGGACATAGACTGGATAAGTCTTGGTGACCGAAACGAACTCACCAACACAATCCGCCCCTACTTCCTTAGCGTAGCGGTCAATCTCCTCCTCCAAAAATGCATAGATACACTTCTTTGGCAACTTTAAGTCTAACCCCTCATGTGTTGGCATAAGAACCGCTTGGGGGTTATCATCAAACTCTAAAATGGGAATTGTATGCTTCTGAATCATAACCCACCTCCTCTAATTTTGTACTATTGTATCAAAAGCTGACGGAGTGTCAAGGAGTTGTCTTTAGCAAGCCAGAAAACTCCTCTTCCATACATTTAAGAAATCGTTGCACTGCTGGAGAGGTCGGTTTCTGTTTTGGCAAAGTGATTGAGGACTATCACCAAAATACCAAATTCAATAATAAAAAAGCACAAATCTGCATCAGGTAATGTATACCCTTTTATATTATCTTGTACAAGAAGCTAAACCAATAGAATCTAGCCTCCATTTTGTCTAGGCCTACTCTATTTCCACAAACCACCTAAAATCTGTTTTTCTAATAAGTCTAGGTCTTCTTCCTTTATTTCTCCATTATCGCTAACGATATAAAGCTGAGCGAAGTAAGCCAACAATGGGCCAACACAAATACGAACCATTTGAGGACTCGTTAACTCTGGATTTACACGTGGATCTGCTAGCAATTCCTTATGAAGCACTCGAAGTTTATCTTGAATAGCATTCCAGATAAAAATCTGTTCATTTTTTAGCTTTTTATTTGAAAAACTCTCCTGCAGAATGATTTTCATCAAAGCACGATTTTTTTTGAGATAGCTCATACGATTGTGGACGAGATAACGAACCCTCTCTTCTGTCGTTTCAAAAGCTAAGAGTTCCTCAAAAAAACTACCGAAAATGCCTGGGACTACAGGATGTAAAATAGCCGTCAGTAGATCATCCTTCGTCTTAAAATACTTAAACAAAGTTGCCTGGCTTAGTCCAGCACGCTCAGCTATGTGAAGAGTTGAGGTCCCATGGTAACTCCTGGTTGATATGAGATCCACTGCTGCCTGCATGATTTTTTTCTTTCCTTGAGGGTAATTCGCTTCTTCTAAGTAATCTTCAAACGATTCAAAAACAGTCTTATCCATCTAATCTTCACACCTTTTTAGCATTATTTATGTTGATTTCTAAACTTTACGATAACGACGCAATCCAACAATATTAAGAATTGTTAAAATGATCAAGAAAATCATTAAAACACCAAGATTTGACAAAATATCACCAAGATTGTGCCCGTAAAGAATAATCTGGCTTATTGCATCACCAGAATAGGTTAATGGCAAAAATTTCCCCACAGTTAGAGCCCATTTCCCCATGGATGACAATGGAATAATTCCTGAGAAAAAAAGTTGGGGCATAATCACGAGAGGAATAAATTGCATCATTTGGAATTCTGATTTTGCTAGAGTAGACAAGAGAATTCCAAAAGCTAGTGCTACAAGAGCCAGTACCACATTAACTATTATAACATTTAAAATACTTCCTACAACTTCTACATCTAGTAGCCAAATTGCTGCTAAAACGACAACTGCCGTTTGAAAAATCGCAATAATACCGTAAGACAACATATAGCCATAGACGATTTCAGATCGTTTCACTGGTGTTGCTAACAAACGTTCTAGTGTTCCACTGGTGCGCTCTTTCAAAAGCGCCATACCTGAAATCAAAAAGACAAAGAAGAAAACTACAAAACCTATCAAAACCGGAATCATACTGGTAAAGAAGCTTGTATTTTCATCTCCATACTGGTAAGACTCCTTGATTTCTGGTATTTTTGCGTCCGAGTCCAATTGTGGAAGAGCTTGTTTAACACGAGATACTAACTGATCGGTGCCTTCACTGGCGATACTTGTCCGTAACACTTGTCGTATCATAGAGGTCTTGGAGGCATCTGTGTTTGCGTAGTCGACCTGATACTCACCGTCTTTATAAGAAATCACAGCATCGACTTTTTCATTTGCTAGCGCTTCTTTGGCTTGATCTAAACCTTGATAAGTCTCGACGTCTACATGATCGAGCTCATCCATTTTCGTTACCAAACCAGTTGGTAGATCCTGTGTTGCTAACTTGACATTCACGGTTGTACTAGCTGAAAACATGAGGTTCATCAACCACATGATAAAAACAGGTGCTATAAACATCAGGGCTAGAGTTCGTTTGTCACGAAGTAATTCTTTGATGACTTTTTTTGCAATCGCTATTGTTCTCATTTTACTCACCTTCTGCTTTTAAAAATACTTCTTCAATACTTGAAACTTGATAACTTTCTTTTAAGTGTTGCGGTGTATCAAAAGCAATGATTTTTCCGCCTAATAATAAGCCGACCTTATCCGTCAACTCTGCTTCATCCATAACATGGGTAGTAACTAATATCCCTACCCCATTGTCTCTAAGCGCGAATAATTCTTTCCAGATTTTCTTTCGAAGAGAAGGGTCGATTCCAACTGTCGGTTCGTCCAAAATCAAGAGTTGAGGATTTCCTAACAGCGCGATAGCAAGAGACAAACGCCGTTTCATTCCTCCAGAATAACCAGATACCGCCTTGTTTAAGTAGTCTGTCAGATCTACTACTTGAGCTATATGAGCAATTTCCGCCTTTAGGTCTTTTTTAGAAAGCCCCTTTAGCTGACCAAAAAATTCCAGATTTTCTTGGCCTGACAAGGACTCGTATAAAGCATCTGATTGGGCCATATAGCCAATATCTCCTAAAATATGGCGATTGGGCATAGTGTGATTTAACACTAAAGCTACGCCTCCATCAGCCTTTTCCATTCCTAACGTAGTCTTAATCATAGTTGATTTACCAGCACCAGACGGACCAATTAATCCTATAATTTCTCCTGGCTGCAATTCAAAGCTGACATGATTCAGAACTATTTGATGGTCAAAAGATTTTACTAAATCTTGTAAATGTAGTAATGTTTTCATTTACTTCCTCCTTGGTGAGTGATTACTCACTTTTTAAATCACAGAAGCTATTATAGTGAGTAATCACTCACTTGTCAAGAGAAAGGGTTAAATTCTTTAAAAAAATAAAACACCAGATTCGTATCTGATGTTTATAATGCACATGTCTTATTTCTAAAAATGTTTTTGAACTTCCTCTCTATACTCCGAAATGGTCTTTCCTGTCCACTTTTTAAAGGCCTATTCTTCCTCTACTTTTCTCAGCCAATCCTACCATCGTCATTGCTATCGAAACTCTAATGACCTTGGCGATGGAAATTCATTTTACTCATTTTTATATGAAACAGACTAAGAAATTTTCAAGACCTGATTGGAAGTTATTTTAGCCACAATCCATCTCTCAAACACAAAATCTCCCTTCTCTTTCGAGAAAGGAGATTCTTTTTTATCCTTGTCCGCCAGGGGCTGGACCGCCGTCTTGAGGGCCCCCATTTGGTCCACCGCCTCCATGCATAGAGTTGACGATTTCCGTTTGTTTTTCACCGTTGAGATAGATATCACCGCCTATGTAGGTCGCAGTTCCATCAAAGTCAAAACCTGTTTGACCAATCATTTTAATGGTTCCGCCTGTGACCGTCACGTTCCCGTTTGAGTCGATTGGGTCTGTGTCCCCTTGACCTACTTCTACTGTTAGATTTCCACCGTTCATGGTGAAGAAGATTTCACTTTGTTGGGCGTTTTTATTAGCCGCGTTGACTCCATCATCTGTCGAATAGATGCTAATGTCCCCACCGTTGATAGTGATGGACTTACCTTCAAGTCCTTCTGTCGAATTCTTGACGGTGTAGGTACCACTATCGATAACCAAATCACCTGATGCGTGGATGCCATCATCTCCTGCTGTGACGGTGATGTTGTTGTTAGATAGGTACATGGTTCCGACTGAAGTATCCTCATCATTGTCCACCTTGACTCCGTCTTCTTTAGCATCGATGGTCATGGTTGTACCAGTGATATTGAGTTCATCATTGACATTAAAGGCATCGCCAACTGCTGTGATGTTATAAGTTCCACCCGTGATGTGGAGGGTGTCGTTAGCCTTAATACCATTATTTTTCTTGCCTTCTACATTAAGAGTGCCTTTCCCGTTGATGGTTAAATCCACCTTAGAAAATAAGGCTGCGTCGGCTTTTTCGTCGCTGTTCGTGCTTGAGTCAGAGAGACTGTTGGTTGTTCCTTCTGCTAGAGTCAGGTAGACATGACCAGCTGATGTCGCAGAAATTGCTGCATTGGTGTTGGTCATGGTGACACCTTTTAAGACTAGCTGAACATCTGCCGACTCATCTGCCTCGACCTTGATCTGCACTCCATCAGACTGACCTGAAATCACATAGGTTCCAGATTTTGTGATGGTCACTGTTGATTCAGAGACTGTCACCCCATCTCCAGAGACGTTTGCTGATGAGCCAGATAGCTCGATCTTAGAAGCTGTGCTTTCATCATAAGAAGTATCATTGTCCTTCTCTGTAAAATAGGATGATTGGTTTGTCTTTGTTGCAGTTGTTGTTGCACTATTTGTCGTTGCATTGGTATTAGATGTAGTTGTTGACTGGGCACATGCTGCCATCAGCACCACTGCTGTTAGACTCGTTGCGAGTAGGATCCATTTTTTTGATTTCATACCTTTTTCCTCTCCTTCGTATGATATAGCTAGACAGTCTACAGAAGATTCCTGAAACAAAACTAAAACTTTTCCGAAAGTTTCCTTAAATTTAGTTTCACTCAGTATTCTTTTGAAAGGGCTACTAGAAACAATTTGAGAATACTAAAATACAGTTAATCGTTTTTAAAATCAACATCCCCCAGTGCCATGTCACTCTAACCAAAAAAGCCAAAAAGAAGAAAAATCTATAAGACTAAAGCTCATAAAAAGAACAGCCCAAGCTGTTCTTTTTAGTTTTCTTTTACAGGGACTTCCTTGATAACACGCGCAGGATTCCCAGCTAGGACAACATTGTCTCCAAAGGACTTGGTAATCACGGCACCTGCTCCTGCAACTACGTTATTTCCCAATGTCACTCCAGGAAGGACAATGACGCCACCTCCAGCCCAGAAATTGTCTCCAATGGTGATGGGCTTGCCATATTCGACCCCTGAATTGCGTTCATCCGGATTCAGTGGATGAAGTGGGGTTAAAAACTGACAGTTGGGGCCAAGCATAGCGTTGTTCCCGATGCGAATCTGACAAACATCCAGCATGGTCAAATTCCAATTAGAATAAAAATTTTCCCCTAGATGGATATTGACTCCATAATCGACCACCAAGCGTGGATTGACGTAGAGATTTTGTCCAGTTGAGCCAAACCAAGTCTTGATAATATCTGCTCCCTTCAAGGGATCTTCTTCCTTGTTAAAGGCAGCCTGTTTTTGGCGAGAAGCCTGCGCCAAGGTCCGTAATTCAGGATCCGACGGACGGTAAGGCTCCCCTGCTATCATTTTCTGGTATTCGCTAGCCATCTTATCACCTCACACTTACTTTGGACCCATCATATCAAAAAGCCTTTGAAAGGTCAAGAATAGCCTGCTTTCTAGACTCTCGAAACTAATTCCCTCCCAAGTTAAAACAACTTGCTTGACAAAAGCTTGACTTCATGGTTTAATATACCCCATAAGGGTATATTTGGAGGTGCCTATGTTTCACCTATTATTTACAAAAATTGACAGTATTTCTACCAGCGAGTTAGAAGCTAAACTCAGAGAACCGATTCAGCTACTAGATGTTCGGACGCCTATGGAATTCCGGAGAGGTCATATCAAAAATGCCAAAAATGTTCCTTTAACGGAAATCGGTTCTTACACACCAGCGACAAAAGAAACACTCTATGTTATTTGTCATTCTGGTGTGCGAAGCAAACTAGCTGCGAAAAAGCTAAAGAAAAAAGGCTACGATGTCATCAATGTCCGAGGCGGTATGAGCGCTTGGACAGGCAAGGTCATCTAGAAGCATAAAATAATTGGCTACACAGCCTTGAACCTTATCGAAGGTCTGAGCGATAATATCCAATGGTGTCAGCTCAAAGACGATCTGACTAAGGGCCAAAAATCCCTAGATGTACGGATAAGTGGCGAATTTCAGGGGGGCGACCCAAGGTCGATACCATTCATATCCCCCTAAACAAACTATGGGAGAACTTGGATGAACCAGACGCCTACATCAGCGTTTTGCGTAGCTAGATCACAGAGCGTAGCCTCGAGCGGCAGGATTTGCCGTCCAAAACCTTGATGGCGCTTATTCACTATATAAAATGGCTAATCCAGAAGGAGTCGAATATGGAAACGAGTATCAGCATGGCTGACTTTTATGAAAAATACCTAAATGAAAATCTAAACCTTATCGATGTACGTGAAGTGCATGAATTCCAAGCAGGACATGCACCAGGAGCAAGAAATCTTCCGTTAAGTACCTTGGAGCAAGGTTATAAAGAACTCAAAGCTGACCAGGAATACCATGTCATCTGTCAAGGCGGAGTACGCTCCGCATCTGCTTGTGAATTTCTAAGCGCTCAAGGCCTTACCGTTATCAATGTAGAAGGTGGTATGAATGCTTGGCCCGGTCAAGTAGAATAAGCAAAAAACCGATTAAGGAACTTAATCGGTTTTCTCATTTCTGCAACCCAATGATATAGGGCTCGTAGCCCGTCGCTTCTAAAAAACGAAGCACATTGATGGTATCTAAAAAGAGGTTGCTCATTGGTATTGGGGGAACTCATCCGTTTGTCTGACATGATTTCTTTATCGAAATAGACTTAAATACCTTTGTCTGCATTGTTTATCAATAGCAAATTAGTTTATTTCCGTTTAATCAGATATCGGATGGCCTTTTCTAGGCGTTCCTTTTGAGCCTCGGGGTCGTCTAGTGGTTGGTTGATACAGCCTGTGAGATTTTCAGTAATGATCATCTCAATCACGCGCTCAACGCTAGATTTCACTGCTGTCAACTGCGTAACAATATCTGCGCAGTCACGATCTTCTTCAATCATCTTTTGAATCCCACGCAACTGGCCCTCTGAACGTTTCAGGCGTGTGATATACTTTGAGTTTGTCATTAATTTATCCTTGGTCACTTTTTCTTCATTATATCTCGAATAAGGGGCTTTGTCAAAATTCACTTCCTGTCTGTATTTGTAGGAGGCAACCTCTCCTCTGTATCAGAAAGAAAAGATAGGTGAGCAAGAAAATGGAAAAGAAACTCTGTCCTCCTTGAAACTCGATGGGAAGTAAAGTTTCCTTTCAACCAACTGACCTTTATGCGTATATCTTGGACAAATTGGACAAAAAGGCTAGGATCACTATCCCATAGACTATAACTAGAGCCAGCCCAAATCCGATACCAAACCACTTGTAAAACTTGTCCATTCCGCTGTAACGTTCGACATAGGCCCTGGTCGGCTTGTCTGGATCATACCAGACCGTCAGTTCCGAATGAAGGGGGAAATGGGTCTGCATCAAGCGTTTGAAGGAAACAAAGGAGTTGCTGTAGCGAGTGATCGAAGGCGCTAGCATATCTTCTCTTGTATAGTCCTTTAAAAATTTAGTAGTCCCCCACGGAATTGTGATCGTTTTGAACATAAAATACTGCAAGGTTTTCTTATAAGCAATCCCATCCACCGTGTATTCGACGATAGGTGGATACCCCTCACGAAAACGGCTATAGCCGATAACCGTTCCCTGTACGGATGACTTGGCAAGACGGACCAACTTCTGATCTCGAAGATAGAGATAGAGAAAGGTCCCACACACAAATACAAAAGATAGGAAGATGACGATTGTCCCAACTATCAAACCAATTACTTCTTTATTCATATGAACTCCTCCTGTTATTTTATACAGTAAAATCTCAAAACGAACTCATCCAGAAAGGACATCGATGCCCTCGAGTCTACTCTTCGGATTTTTCTTTTGACTGTTTTTCTCTCAAATCTTTCACCGATTTTGATATGATATCTCTCACCTGTTCGTCAGTAAGTCCTGGAATCTGGTAATAAGGATTATTGGATTCGCTTTTTGACGGCTTTGTTCCTGAACTTTCGGTTTTAGAACTTTGTTCAGTCGAAGACGAGGATTTCGACTCTGAGGAACTGGATTCTTTGGTCTTAGAGGAACTGGACGACTCAGAAGACTTGGACGTTCCAGGCGTTTTAGAATCAACCTTAGGTGGCTTGTTTACTTGGTCGTTCGGCTGTTTCACAGGTTTATAGAATAGCCCAAAAGACAGCAGCAAAGCCATCAAGATCCCAATACCAGCCAAGGTTCTTTTATTGGCTTCAGCCGAGGGAACCCTTACTCCCTTTGTACTGAGTATTTTCCATTCTGGATGCTCTTTTTCTATGGCTTTTTTCTGTCTCCTAAGAGGACCAAGTAGAAAATGATTAAAGGGCACAATCGTTACCATAGCCACCGTTACAAGCGGGACATAATTGGAATGACTTGATACCAGTAGAACATCGAGTATAACGAGAAGAATGAAGAGGAAACGCCCCACAAACTTACGAACTTGATGCTCTTTTTTGATCTGCAAATATCTCTCTTGTGACATTATCATCCTCTCTTTTCTATTTCTTCATTAAATATCACTTTCCCCTGTTCATATTTTCGCACAGCTAAGAACCAGCGGATAGGGTTGTTTTGGAATAAGAAAAGGTACAACAAGGCAGGAAAGAGACCTGCTAAAGGCGAGAAAAAGATTTGTATATCAAATGCCTCTTGCTTATTGAATGAGTCAATAGTGCCCGGAATTGCAGCAGCAAATATTACTATAGTAGTCATAAAAACTAGTAGCATGACAATCATAAAAGCCAACATTTTCGCAAACGTCGCTTTTTTCTCACTAAAATTTTCCCAGAACAAATTTGAATAAACTGCTTCTTTAAACTCTTTCTTTGTTGCTCCTTGGACTCGTTTCACTCCTTTATATAAGGCGACTTCCATCATCCATATAAATCCAAATAGGATAAAGGAAAGACAAAGAATAAAAATAGGAACCATCCCACTATTATAACGAAGGCCTGAGAAAATTGGTATTGCAACAAATCCTCCGAGTAAACCTAACAAAGAGAATATAGCAATTAAAGGAGCAATCCCCCTATTCGATCTCCTAGCCCCTTCTGTATTTAACAAGGCGCTCTTATCTGCTACAAGAGCTTCTCTCGTTCGCGTATTATAGTAAACGGCCTTATTACCGCTCTGTCCAATAAAAATTATTTTTCTCATATAAAATCACCACAGTTTCCACCAATCACTATAATCAGAAACTTCAATTTTATCATAGGTTGTTGATAAAACATCACCAACCACTGGTAATGGTAATAGCGTTTCTCTCATGTTTCTAGTTCTTCTCTTCCCCAAATAATACTTTCCCCTGCTTGTATTTTCGTACGGCTAAGAGCCAGCGGATTGGATTGTTTTGAAATAGTAGAAGAACCACGCTAATTGGGACGATCGTTGCTCCGATTGGCACCATGAACATGGACGGCTCAAACCATTCATGTTCATAGTAGGGAATGAAGGTCCCAGGTATGGCAAAGAACACAACAATTACAAAAACAAATAGAAGAACGAGGATAACAAATAGATACAAGATGATTTTATCGACTGTTGGTTCCTTATCTGGTGACTTCCTCCAAAAAGTACTACTTTCAACCGCATCTTTAAACTGTTCTTCACTTGCTGGGACAAGCGACTTAGCCCCACTGTAGAACAGTTTTTCAAATCCATAAACACTTCCGATAAAAACGAAAAGGATAGCGGCTAGATGGATAGGTGCCATCCACTCACTCAATCTAAAGGGTGCTATCAAGGAACGAATCCAAATACCGATAATAGCAACTAGCAAGAAAGCAAAGAAGACAACCCAAGGCCACTTGGATTTCTTTGAACTGATGGCACCGTCGGTTTCTGACGAGGCGCTAGATTCTGTCGCTAAAGCCTCTCTCGTCCTTGTATTATAGTAGACGGATTGCTGGCATCCTTGGCCTATATAAATGATTTTTCTCATCTTACATTTCTCCCTCTTTCCCTCGGCTACCGTCCTGTAATGTCTCCATCAGCTCCTTGAACAGTCGTTTGCGCGTTTTCATCTGAAATTCATAGACCATATAAACAAGGGAAAATATCCCTAACATATAAATAATCAAAAACTGAAAATCGGAGTAGGTAAAATAGCGATAGATGGAAAACACAATCATGAGGAAACAAAAAATCTCAACTAGGACGGTCCATCTAGATTTTCTCCTAAGTGTTTTGATATTGGCTTTTGTCAGCCGGACTTTTCTAAATCTATCTGTCTTCATGTTGCGTCGGGTAGACTTGGCAAGGAGAATGGTCCCGAAAACCAAAAACAGAGACATCAGGATAAAGAAAATCAGATTGAAAAGGGATGAGACATCTCCAAAGGTTTGGTTGAGCAACTTTGACAGCCGTTGGAAGGAATAGATTGCAATAGGGGCTGCAATGGCTGAATAATTCATGCCTTGTTTTACACCGTAGAATACTTGATTCTTCAGATCATAATAGATAAAATATTCCTCCAGAGGGCCCATACTAATTAAATTTTTTACACTTGTGTCCATCTTATTTCCCGTCTCCTAAACTCATACGGATGTTCAAACAGAGTCCTACTTTCTCTCAAAAGCATCGTGACGACGATTGCCAGCATTCTAGCTGATTTTTAGCATTTGCCTTCCTAGAGAAAGAAAAGTTTATTAGTATTATAGCATGAACCCCCAGAAAAGGGAAAATATCCCCGACCGATGCCTTTGCCAGATCCAAGAAAGGTTTCGTCATTTCATAAAAAAGCGAACAAGTCCGCATTCTAAAAACAGAATACGAGCTTATCCGCCTTTTCCTATGTCTCTAAAATAAATAATGTGTTTTCCTCGTCTCATCGTGCCAAGCGAATGCGGGTTACAATCCCATCTGGGTCTACAAGATCCAGTTCACTCGAATTTAGCCATTTGATCGGTGCTTCTAGCTCTTGTGCTTGCTTAACGATGTTCAAGAGTTCTTCCTTGCTTTCGACCTCAAGGACATAGTAGGCCAAGCCTGACAAGCCTTGCTCACGCGGAGCCAGACCTTTTCCAGCCCATTCGTTGACAGCCAGGTGGTGATGGTACTGACCAGCCGCTATCCAACTAGCACTAGGAATGCTAAATTTATCTTCTAGTCCTAACACCTTTTGATAAAACTGGCTCGCCTCACGACTATCCTTCACCGATAGATGGATATGCCCCATTCTCGTCCCTTCAGCTAGGATAAAGGGATCCACCTTTTCCCCTAACTCATAGATGTCCTGTGCCGCAAGGGCTTCGGTCACACCGATAATGCGACCGTCTTCTCGAATATCCCATGAAGACACTGGCTTATCACGGTAGAGTTCAATGCCATTCCCTTCCAAATCCTCTAGATAAATAGCCTCGCTGTATCCATGATCTGCACCCCCAACCAGAGGAATCCGCAAATCACTTAGGTGTTTCAAGACATCTGCCAAGGCTTTTCGTGTCGGCAACAAAATCGCCAGATGGTAGAGCCCATAATGCTCCCTTACTTCGCCAGACTTTTCTGCCTGAATCAAGTGAACCAAGGCTTTTCGACCAAGTCCCAAAATCGCTTCTGTCTCTGTTTGAGATAAAATCTCCAAGCCAATAATCTGGTGATAAAAAGCCGTTTGACTCGTCAAATCCTTGACATTTAAAACCGCCTCTGCTAGATAAATGTGGCTTTGGTATGCATAAGTCATAGGGTGTCTCCTTTTTCGTTGTAACTTTATGTATTACATCAATTATACACTATTGAGATAAAATGTCAACGAAGACAACTCAAAAGAGCTGGAAACCAGCTCTTCTTTTTATTTTACAACAAGCTCGTAGCGAGTTTTGCTGGTGAAAGTTTCCCCTGCTTTGAGAATGACTTGGTCTTTGAGGTCACTATGAATGGCATCTGGTAAAGCTTGCGCTTCAAGGGCAATCCCATTGTGTTGCACCATTGGCTGGCCTCCGATGATGACACTCTCATCCACAAAGTTTGCTGTGTAGACCACAAAGCAAGGGGCCTCTGTCTTGAACAGCAGGAAACGACCTGAGTTTTGGTCATAAAGGAAACCAGCATTGTCATGACCTGCAGGAAGAGCAAATGGGTGATCCAAACCAGATACCAACTGGATTTGTTCATCTTCCTCTGCAAAGATGTCCTTCAACAAAGCTCCATTGTAGATGTGTTTAACCACATCACGATTAGCATCTGGAGTCTTATCCGGAACACCGTCCGGAGCAATTGGGTAAATGCCCTCCGTATTTAGCTGGAAGACATGGCGGTCAACTGTCTGCGTGAAATCACCAGACAAGTTGAAGTAGCTGTGGTTGGTTGGATTGACAAGCGTATCCTGATCTGTCGTCACCTTATAGCTGACTTCGTAGGCGCCAGTTTCTTCCAAGTGGTAGCTGATCCAGATCTTGAGATTACCAGGAAATCCTCCTGTCCCATCTGTACGCTCTGTGTAGAGGGTCAAGCCATGGTCGCTCACCTCAGTTAATTCAAACAAACTTGAATCCCAACCTGTTGAACCACTGTGGTTACAGTTGCTAGCGTTGTTGACTTCAAGATTATAGGTCTGACCATTGAGCTCAAATATCGCACCTGCAATACGGCCCGCTACAGGACCTACACTTGCTCCATGCTTAGGACTATTGCCTACATAGCTATCAAAATCATCAAAGCCCAAGATAACATTGGCAAAATTTCCAGCCTTGTCAGGTGTGACATAGCGCAAGATGGTCCCACCATAAGTCATAATTTCTAGTTGGTAGCCACTGTCAGTCTCAAAGCGATAGGCCAAGACATCCTTGCCCTCATGATTTCCAAATACACGTTCTGTGTATGCTTTCATTCTTCTCTCCTTTGATCCATTTCTCTCAAGTAAACAAACCATAGAGAGTGTATTCACCATCTATGGTTGTAGTTTCTATTTTCAAAATCCTTTGTCAGAAAACCTTAAGTATCTTCTTAACAAAAGGGGATTCTTCTATACCTGTTTTATGCTTCTACACGTTCAGTCCATGAAGTCGCTGTTGTTTGAAGAACCTTGTTGAGTTCGCCAATGTTCTCAAAACCAGTTGTACGTAGCCACTCACGAGCCGCTGCCTCACCGTCTTTGATGTAGGCTTCAACTGATCCAGCCCAGGTTGCACGGCCACAAAGAACTCCGTTGAAGTTTGCGCCTGATTCGTGGGCAAAGACAAGTGTTTCTTGGAAAAGTTTAGCTGAAACTCCCGCACTCAAGTAGATATATGGCAAGTTAGTTGCTTCATCTTGCGCTTTGAAGAAGGCTGCTGCTTCTTCACGAGTATGCACGATTTCACCTTCGCCAAAGCCTTCAACGTATTTGACGTTGACTGGAACTTCTACTTTCAAGACATCGATGTTGAAGCGTGGGTCTGAGAAGACCTTCATAGCACCGATAACCTTGTGTGGTTTTACTTTGGCGTATTCTGCAGAACCTGCGTCAGCGATTTTTTCATCGTAAGCCAAGATTTCAAGAAAGAAAGGAATGTCTTCCGCCACACACTCAGAACCGATGCGTTCGATGTAGGCTTGTTTTTCTTGGTTGAGTT